>JBGOVA010000006.1:0-49317 GCA_041477875.1 Micropepsaceae bacterium
AAGCGCGGCGAGCTCGGCCGGCGTGCCGTGCTCGTCGGTGGCGCAAATGAAGAGCGTGTCGCGCCCGCGCGCACGCTGATAGCGCGCATAGACGTCCGCCGGCAGCATCGAGCCCGCGAGATTGCCCAGATGCTTGATGCCGTTGATGTAAGGCAGTGCGCTTGTGATCAGAATTCGCTGCTGGGTCATGGCTCGCCGTCAGTTTCGCGCGCCGGATAGATGAATCCGGCGCAAAGGGACGGCGACCATATAGAAAGGGGATTTGTGATCAAAGGGCGGGTTTTCGGCCCTATCCGCCCGTCTCGGGCATCAGTTCGAATTGAGCCCAGGCCAAGGACGAGATGATCGCGCCAGAGCCTGGCCTTGCATTGAAAATACCCGAAAAGCTTTCAAATTGGCCGTCTCTGCCGAAATACGGACCGAGCACATACCAACCGCGCGCTAAACAATTGGCTTGCGAGAGTGCGGCGACGACCAAATCGGCCTCCGACCCTGGGCCTGCAGAACTTCGGGTGGCGCACTCCCATAGCTCTGGAATCTTCCAGTATCGCTTGCAGTCTGCCGGTTCGAGGTCCTGTCTCATCAACTCGGCAGCCCGCTTGACCTCGCGGCGAAGTTTCACCTCAGCGTTGACGCGGAACATCAGGTGCCAGTGGACGGCGGCAGTCGACCTCGACGTCATTGCTCTTGGCAAGACGCCGGCAGCTCGAAAACCTTGCTGAGATTGCGGCCGAAGATCTGCGCGTTCACCTCCGCGGCGGCATAGCGACGTTTGGAGGTGCGAGGACAATCGCGCGCATGTCCCTTCGTTACTTGATATCCGCCAACGTCAATTTCGCCCACAAAGCACGTTGCGATTAGGTCGGGGGCCTCGGGCGTAACACCCTCATCGAGTTGGCAACGCACCTCCTTGCCGACGACCAATGAGCGAAGACTATCCTTCGACTCCGATCCACCGGACTGGCCATCGCTTGGTACCGCGATGCCCGATAGGTGCATCTCCTGTTGATGAAACAAAATTGTGCGGCCGTCATTCGCGCCTGTCGCCAGCGAGATAACGAATTGTCGTGGCGCAGCAGCGCTGGCCACGACTCCGACCGTTACGGCAACGAAGAAGGCGGTCACAGCGATCCGTCGCATGCGTTCATCCTCGGCGGTGGTCACGCACGACTATAGAAGCCGCCTTGTGGCGCGGCAAAGGCGGCAATGACAATCGCGGATTGCGCTCAGATGCGGATCAGGCCGCCTAGAGGCGCAACGGCGCCTGCATCCGGGAATATGCCGTCGACTTGGGCACGGGCCATGCGCATGTGGTCGGCGAGAACGCCCTTGAAGACGGCGCGCAGATCGGTTGTAGGCATGAGGTCGCGGCCTTCGTAGAGCGCGGATTGTTTCAGGCTGGGCCATTGGCCCAGGACGCGGCCCCCGCTGACGGCGCCGCCAGCGACGAAGGCGACGCTTGCCATGCCGTGGTCGGTGCCGTTCGAGCCGTTCGCCGCGACCGTGCGGCCGAACTCGGTGAAGAAGAGGATCGTCGTGCGGTCCCAGATGGGCTTGAGCGCTTCGCTCAGCACCTTCACGCCTTTGTCCAAGCCGTCGAGGACGAACGCCAGAACGCCTTGCGTGGTGCCTTGGCCTTGGTGCGTGTCCCAGCCGCCGACTTCCATGACCGTGATGCGCGGGCCGTCGTTTGCGGCGATGATGTTGGCGGCCATTTTTGCCAGCGGCTCGAAGCGATAGCCGCGGCCGCCGCGCAGCGCCTGTGCGTTCGACTGCATGTCGCCGCCGCCCGAAGCATTGGCGACAGCGCCGACCTCCATTGCGCGGTCGAGGGCGGAGCGCAGTTCGGGGTCGCGGGCGTACATTGTTTTCAGGCGTGCGAGGAAATCGTCGTCGACGGCCGGCAGTTGCGGCGGCATCCAGGATGAGACTTCGCGCTTGCCTTGCAGGATGACCGGCACGGCCTGCGCGATGGCGAGCGCGAGTTTCGGATCGCTGACGCCGAGCGGGCCCAGCGCGCGATTGAGCCAGCCGTCGCCGGTCGGCGCGGGGCGGATGCCGCCGGTTTCGATGACATTCTGGCCGTCGAAATGCGAGCGGTCGCGATAGGGCGAGCAGACGGCGTGCACGATCGCGAGCTGCTTTTGGTCCCAGAGCGCTTTGAACGTCGGTAGTTTGGCGTTGAGGCCGTAGAAGCCGTCGAGATTGATGATCGCGTCGTTCGGTAGCGCAACGGCGCCTCGGGCGCGTGCGTAGTCCGGGTCGCCGTGCGGTGGGACCGCGGCGAGGCCATCGAGAGCGCCGCGCAGGATCACGACGATGAAACGGCGGTCGCCAGGGGTCGCCGCGAAGGAGAAGCGCGGTGCGGCCATGCCGAGCACGGCCGCGCCAACCGCCGATTGAATGAGGGTTCGCCGGTCGAGTGTCATCGTCTTTGAAACTCCGGTGAAGCGAGCAGCAGAGCGAGGCCCTGCGTGGGATCGGCGGCGAGTTTGAGCGCCTCGCGCGTGGGTGGCGAAAGGAGCGGTCCGAGTGCGGCGTCCGCCAGCACCACGGCATCGGGCTTGTTGGGAATGCGTTCGGCGAGCGCGTGCGCCCATTGCGCGCGTTCCATGATCGCGGCCGGGCCCGCCCATCCCGATGCAACATCGGGCCAGCCTTTGGGCGACTGCGCGGTGAAGGGGATCTGGCCCATGACGCGCAAGGACTCCGCGAGGCCTTTGAATTGCTGATCGCCCAGCGCGTCTTGCACGCCGCCGAACAAGCGGATCGCCGCGACGACATATTCGATGGGCGTGCGCATCTTCGTCAGCGCCGATTGCCAGGCCGCCGGTTCGTCGATCAGCGCGAGGGCCAAGGCCTTCAGGTCGCCGCCGGTGTCGCGGAATACGCGCTCGAGTCGCGCGACCGCCTGCGGTGGTGGTTCGTCGGCTACGAAATGGCGTGCGAGCTTGGTTGCGATGTGGCGGGCGGTTGCGGGATGGCGCGCGAGATCGCGCAGCGCGTCTTGGCCCTCGCGCTCGCCCGCATCGGCGTAGGTCTTGCCGAGCAGTGTCTTGGTGCCAGGCTGGTGGCGGTTCTCGAAGTATTTGAAACCGGTGGCGCTGTCGACGTTGTCGCCGCGCACCATGCTCCAGCCGGTGAGGATTTTCGCCAGCTCGATCACGTCGGCTTGGGTGTAGCCGCCGTCAACACCCAGCGTATGGAGCTCCATGATCTCGCGGGCGTGGTTTTCGTTGAGGCCCTTTCCGACGAACTTGCCGGCGGGCGAGTCCGGGCCGATCGAGAAGGCGTTGTCGAGGTACACCAGCATCGCCGGATGGCGCACGGTCGAGATCAGCAGGTCTTCGAACTTGCCGAGGACCATGGGGCGGATCGCTTCGCGCTCATAGGAGCCCGCGAAGAAAACCATGCGCGCTTTCAGAACCGAGATCGTGAAATGGTTCGACCAGAACCAGACGTAGCGTTCGAGGAAGGGAACCTGCGTTTCGAACGCGTTGCGCATCCACGGGCGCATCTCGTTCAAGAACATTTCGCGCCCCATTTGCTGGAGCTTGACCTGATCGTCGGCCGACTTGGCCGCCGCCTCGCGCATGCTGGGCAGGTCGCGCAAGACTTGGCCCGTGGATTTCTGCTGCGCGAAGGGCTGGACCAGCGGGGCAACACTTCCCAATTGCGATTTGAGCCAGCCGCGGGGATCGCCGCGCATGGCTTCGAGATCGCGGCGGCCGGCGCCAAGGCCGAAGCGGTGGACGGCCAAGGCTGCTTCAACGTTCATGCGTCAACCCTCAAGCCTTGGACTTCGTGCCAGGTTCTGCTTTAACGCGCACGCCCGCGCCACTCCGTCGGAGCCCAGATGACCGCGCCCAAGAACGGCCTAACTTACGCCCAAGCTGGCGTCGATATCGATGCCGGCGAGGCGCTGGTCGAGGCGATCAAGCCGCTGGCGAAATCGACGGCGCGCCCCGGCGCGGATGCACAGCTTGGTGGCTTCGGCGGACTCTTCGACCTGAAGGCAGCCGGATTCAAGGACCCATTGCTTGTCGCGGGGACCGACGGCGTGGGCACGAAGCTCAAGGTCGCGATCGACGCGGGCATTCATGACACGGTCGGGATCGACCTTGTCGCGATGTCGGTCAACGACATTGTCGTGCAGGGCGCGGAGCCCTTGTTGTTTCTCGACTACTTCGCGACCGGCAAGCTCGATGTCGCGATCGGGACCGAAGTCGTGAAGGGCGTGGCGGAAGGTTGTCGTCAGGCGGGCTGCGCACTCGTCGGCGGCGAGACGGCCGAGATGCCGGGCATGTATGCGCGCGGCGACTATGACCTCGCGGGGTTCGCGATCGGCGCGGTGGAGCGCGATCAGGTGCTGCCCCGTCGCGACATGGTCGAGGGCGATATCGTGTTGGGGTTGGCGTCGTCGGGCGTTCACTCGAACGGGTTTTCGCTCGTGCGCCGGATCGTTGCCGAAAGCGGTCTGAGCTACGAAACGCCGGCGCCCTTCGCCAAGGGCCAGGCTTTGGGGCGCGTGCTGCTCACGCCGACGCGCATCTATGTGAAGAGCGCGCTCGCGCTGATCCGCGGCGGCGACGTGAAGGGGTTCGCGCACATCACAGGCGGCGGGTTGACCGACAACGCGCCGCGCGTGGTGCCGGACGACCTCGACATCGAGATCGATCTCGGCGCGTGGGCTTTGCCGCCGGTTTTCCAATGGCTCGCGCGTTCGGGCGGTGTCGACGAGCGCGAGATGCTGCGCACATTCAACTGCGGCATCGGGATGATCGCGATCGTGCCCGAGGCGCGGGCCGATGAGGCGCAAGCGGTGCTCACTCAGGCCGGCGAACGCGCCTTTCGCATCGGGCGCCTGATCAAGGGCAAGGGCGAGCCGACCGTGCGCTATCGCGGGCATTTCGCGGCATGAGCGCGAAGCCGGCGCGCACGCGCGTCGCCATCTTGATCTCCGGGCGCGGCAGCAACATGCGTGCGCTGATCGAGGCTGCACGGGCGCCCGATTATCCGGGCGAGATTGCGCTTGTCGTTTCAAGTCGGCATGACGCGCCGGGTCTTGCCATTGCACGCCAGGCGGGCGTGCCGATCGTCGTCGTCGATCAAGTGCGTTTCCGGCGCGAGAACCGCGACCGGGAAGCCTATGACGCCGAACTTCACGACGAACTTATCAAGGCGCATGTGGAATTCGTGTGCCTCGCCGGCTTCATGCGCATTCTGTCGACGGGCTTCGTGCGCAAGTGGGAGGGGCGCATCGTCAACATCCACCCTTCCCTACTCCCCGCGTTTCGCGGGCTGAAACCGCAGGCGCAGGCGCTTGCTGCGGGCGTGAAGGTGAGCGGTTGCACCGTGCACTATGTCGTGCCCGAACTCGACGCCGGGGCGACGATCGCGCAGGCGGAGGTACCGGTGGTCGACGGCGATACGGAAGAGACGTTGAGTGCGCGGATTCTCGAGGCCGAGCACAAGCTCTATCCGTTGGCGCTGAAGAAGGCGCTCAGCCAAATCCGCTAAGTCACTTCGCCTTCAGCACCGCGCGTGCCGCGTTGCGGCCGCTGGCGCCGCTGATGCCGCCGCCGGCGTGGACGCCGTTTCCGCACAGGTAGAAGCCGTCGATCGGTGTTCGGTGGTTCGACCAGCCCGGCATCGGACGCATGAAGAACATCTGATCGAGGATCAGCTGGCCGTGGTTGAGGTCGCCTTCGGTCAGGCCGTAGGTCTTTTCGAGGTCGTGCGGCGTCAGCGATTTGATTTCGCGGATGGTCGACTTGAGCTGCGGGAATGTAGTTGCGGCGGTGTCGATGGCGCAACGTTCCAGCACGGGGCGCAGCTGCTCCCAATCGCCTTGGCGCAAGGCGTAAGGCGCGAATTGGAAGTGGAGCGAGACCACGCGGCCGGCCGTCGTGATTTCCAGATAGGGCTGGGTCGACATCTCGCCGTACTTGGCGGCGTCGTAGGCGCGCTCCGCGTAGCGGACCGAGGGCGCGATGACGAGCGTGCCCTTCGGCAAACCGTGGTCGCCATCGGTCAGCAGATGCACCTTGGCGACGGCGCCGCGCATCTTGATCGATTGCGTGTGCCAAACGAACTCCGGCGGCAGTTCGGGTCCGCCGACCAGGTCCAGTAACGAATGGCGCGGGTCGGCGGCCGAGATCACAATCGGCGCCAAGATTTCCTCGCCGTTCGTCAGCCGCACGCCGCGCGCGCGTTGGTCGTCGACGAGCACGTTTTTCACGCCAGTTGATAGGCGTAACTCTCCGCCGCGCGCCTTCAGGGCGGCGACCAGCGCATCGGCGATGCGGCCGATGCCGCCCTCGGCGCGTCGATGGCCCGGGCCGCCGCGATTGAGCCAGGTGTGCATCAAGGTGTAGCCGGTGCCTGCCGACATCGGGCCGAGCGTTGCACCGTGGATCGCGATAGAGGCGAGCGCCGCGCGCAAGGCATCGGACTCGAACCACTCTTCGGTGAGCTCGAGCGCCGACATTGGCATCGCGCGGATCACGCGGAACATGTCTTTGCTGCCCAGGCGGCGCAGCTTGAGCGCAAGCTGTGCTAGGGGCCATCCTTCCGCGAGCGTGACATGCGGCAAGCGCGGCATCGGCGTGCGATAGGCGGCGTCCAAGAACGCCGACGCATGCGTCATGAACGCCACGAATTCCGGCCAGCGTTCGGCATCGCGCTTGGAAAAGCTGCGGATGGACGCAAGCGTCTGATCATCGGCATCCGCTGTCAGTCGAAGCTGGCGGCCGTCCGGCAAGATCGAAATCAACGGTTCGCTAGCGGCGGCAGGCAATCCGTGCTGGGCCAGATCGAGATCGCGCACGATATCCGGACGTAGTTGACCGCCCGCGTGCAACGCATCCACTTGGAAGTCTTTGCCGAAGGACTCAGTCACGGCCTGGCCGCCGGCAATAGCGCGGCGTTCGAGCACCAACACGTTCTTCCCCACCTTGGCCATGTAGTTCGCCGCGACCAGGCCGTTCAGACCGGCGCCGATAATGATGACGTCGACCATTAGCGCCAATCCTTCAGCACTTCTTGCGCCGCCATCTTGCCTGCCGCGCCCATGACGCCGCCGCCGGGATGCGCGCCCGCCGCGCCGAAGTAATAGCCGGGCAAGGGCGTCCGGAAATCGGCCCATTGCGGCGCTGGACGCAGGAAGAACAATTGATGCAGCAACAGCTCGCCGTGAAAGATGTTCCCGCCGGTGATGCCGGCGATGCGCTCGATGTCCTTGGGCGTGATCACTTGCTTGCCGACGATCGCGCGACGGATATTGGGCGCATAGCGCTCGATCGTGGAGATGACCGCCTCGCCGAAGGCGTCGCGCTTCGCATCGTCCCAGCCGCCTTCGATGTCGTAGGGCGCGTACTGCACGAAGCACGACATGACGTGATGGCCCGGCGGCGCCATATCGCGGTCGATCATCGAGGGGATGATCATATCGATGTAGGGGTTCTTGGAGAACTGGCCGTACTTGGCCTCGTCGTAGGCGCGTTCGATGTATTCGATGCTCGGGCTGATCGAGATCGCGCCGCGATGCAAAGGACTTTCGCCGGGCAGGCATTTGAAGTCCGGCAATTCGCTGAGCGCGATGTTGACCTTGCCGGACGACCCGCGCACGCGGAAGTTTCGGATTTGCTGCGTGAACTCGTCGGGGAAGTGTTTGCTTTCGACGAACTGCAAAAAGCTGCGCTTCGGATCCGCTGCCGACATGACGACCTTGGCGCGCAATTCGTCGCCGTTGTCCAATGCGACGCCCGCGGCGCGCCCGTCCTTGACGATAACCTGACGCACGGATGCGCCTGTGCGAATTTCAACGCCCAAGGCGCGGGCGGAACTGGCGATCGCCGCCGTCACGCCGCCGGTGCCGTTCTTGGCGAAGCCCCAGGCGCGGAACGCCCCGTCGATCTCGCCCATGTAGTGATGCAGCAGCACATACGCCGTGCCGGGCGAATGGGGACCCAGGAACGTGCCGATGATGCCGCTTGCGGACTTCGTGCCTTTGAGCGGATCGAATTCGAACCACTCGTTCAGCAGATCCGCCGAGGATTGCGTGACGAGCTTCGCGATCCGGTAGAGTTCTTTCTCGCTCAGGCTCTTGGCGTAGCTGCCGAGCTTGAGCATACCCATAAGATCGCGTGGGCTCATCGACGACGGATCGGGCGGGACGAGACTGATCACCGGTTTGATCGCTTTGGCGGCGCGCGCCATGACGCGGCTGTATTCGTCGGCTGCCTCGGCGTCGCGCGGTGAATGACGATAAATCTCGCGACGGGTCTGGTCATGATCGGCCCATGCCGCCAGATAGTCGCCGTTGTCCATCGGCGTCACCGTGCTGGGCAACGGCAGGATTTTCAGCCCGTGCCGCGGCAGTTCGAGGTCACGAATGATCTCGGGGCGCAGCAGGCTGACGACATAGGAAAATTCGGTGAAGCGATAGCCGGGGAATATTTCCTCGGTCACGGCGGCGCCGCCGACGACCTCGCGGCGCTCCAGCACCACCACTTTCTTGCCGGCGCGCGCCAGATAAGCGCCGGCGATCAGGCCGTTGTGGCCGGCACCGATCACGACCGCATCGTATTGGTTCACCGACATGCGCCTACACGCTCGGCAGCAAAGTGTTCGTCATGGCCGGGCAAGCGAAGCGCGACCCGGCCATGACGACTTTTTATGTTGGGACGTATCACTTCTTCTTCCACTCGGGTTCGTAGAACGGCAACTTGACGACCTTGCCGGGTGCTTGGCGGCGGTGGTGTTCCACCGTCACTTCCATGGTGAGAGCGGTACCCGGCTCGTAATGCGGACGCTGCAGGTGCACCAAGGCGATGTACTTCTTCAGAATGGGCGACCAGGTGCTGGTCGACGCGTAACCGACTTGTTTGCCCTCGCGCATCACCGGCAAACTTCCGCGCACGGCCATGCCCGGAATTTGCGGCGGCATGCCGACGTCGGCGAACAGGCGTTCGAGGCCTACCCAATCGATTTCCAGCCCGACGAGTTTCCACGCCGGACCGTCGCGCTTTTCGCGTTCGAGTGCGCGGCGGCCGACGAAGTAGCCCTTCTTGTCGAGATTGACGGCCCACTCCAATCCCATCTCGAAGGGCGTCGACTTTTGTCCGCCGATCCACGCGTGGCTCGACGACGTGTAGTCGACATCGAGCATGAAGAGACCGGCCTCCACGCGCGCCATATCCATCGCGAGGATGCCGCATGGTGCGATGCCGTAGTTGCCGCCGGCCGCCATCAGCGCATCCCAAACGGGCAAGGCTTGCGCGGCATCCATCCAGATTTCGTAACCCAGATCGCCGGTGTAGCCGGTGCGTGACACGCTGACCGAAACGTTGCCGATGCTGGTGTGCATCAAGCGGAAGTATTTGAGCTTATCGACCGAGTCCGTGCAGCAGCGGTTGAGGATGGCGCGTGATTTTGGGCCTTGCAGACTCAAGGCGGCCATCTGATCCGTGACTTCGCCGATCGTGACGTTCATGCCGATGGCATTCATCGACAGCCAGCGCAGCGAAGGCTCCGCCGATGTCATCCGGAAGCGTTGCTCGCCCAAGCGCGCCACGGTGCCGTCGTCGAGCAGTTTGCCTTCGTCGTCGCACCAGCCGGTGTAGTAGACTTGGCCCACCGCCAGCTTGAAGATGTCGCGCGTGGTGACTCGATGGAGCAGACGCGCTGCGTCCGGACCCTCGATCACGTATTTCATCAGCGGCGAAACGTCGATCAGCGCCGCTGCATCGCGGATCGCCCAATACTCGCGATCGAGCGACAGGTCGTAGGATCCAAGAACGATGTGGCCCGCCCAGCGCCGCCAATTTTGCGCCACGCTCAGGCGCGACGTGCGCTCATGGAAGGGCGTGCGTTTGAGTTCAAGCGTGTCAAGCGTCATGGGCGCGACAGAGACACATTCCGTCGCGCCGGTGCAAGGGGCCGTCAGTTCGCCGCTGAGGATGTCCCCGCGGCTCCCGGCGCGGCGGCGTGCATGTCATCGTCCATCAGCTTGCGCGTGAGGTAGGTGAACTCAAGCGCGATGCGCTTGGCGCGCTCCTGCTGGTTTGCCGCCGCCGCGTGGCCGCCGTCGATGTTCTCGTAATAGAGGAACGGCAGCTTCATGGCTGCCATCTTCGCGGCCATCTTGCGGGCGTGGCCGGGGTGGACGCGGTCGTCCTTCGACGACGTGACGAAGAACGGCTCTGGGTATTTCACGCCCTTCTTCAGGTTCTGATAGGGCGAGATCTTGCGCAGGAAGGCGCCTTCCTTCGGGTCGGCCGGATCGCCGTATTCGCCCATCCACGACGCGCCGGCCAAGAGCTTGTTGTAGCGCAGCATGTCGAGCAGCGGGACCTGAATGACGACGGCGTTCCAAAGCTCCGGATGCTGCGTGAACTCGACGCCCATCAGCAAGCCGCCGTTCGAACCGCCTTCGATGCCAAGGCGGCGCGGGGTCGTGATCTTGCGTGTGATCAGGTCTTTCCCGACCGCGGCGAAGTCGTCGTAGATGATCTGGCGTTTGGTCTTGAGGCCCGCGTCGTGCCAGGCGGGACCGAACTCGCCGCCGCCGCGGATGTTGGCGAGCACGTAGACGCCGCCGCGTTCGAGCCAAAGCTTGCCGATGGTGCCGGAATAACTCGGGTTCATCGAGATTTGGAAGCCGCCATAGGCGTAGAGCAAGGTCGGGTTCGCGCCGTTGAGCTCGACGTCTTTGCGGTGGACGACGAAGTAGGGGATTTTCACGCCGTCCGTCGATGCCACTTCGAATTGGTCGACGGCCAGGTTCGACGCGTCGAAGCGCGGCGGCAGCGACTTCACCTTTTCGAACGTGCCCTTCGCGGCATCGCCCAGATAGAGCGCGTCGGGTTCGAGAAAGCTCGCGACGTTGACGAAGACCAGGTCGTCTTGATCGCGCGTCGAGACGACGCCGATCGAGGCGTTCCCCGGCAGGTCGAGCTTCGTGCGCGACCATTTCTTGTCGGCGTAGGCGTAGGAATAGAGCGCGCCCTTGACGTTCTCATAAGCCGCGACGAGCAGGCGGTGGCGCGTGCCGGCCGCCTGTTCGATCGATTCGCGCGGGCCCGGCATGGTGATCAGCGTTCCAGCGGCGGCGGCGCTGTCGCGCTTCAGGTCGGCGAGGTCGAACGCGATCAGCGCGCCTTTGGTGTAGGCCGCGCCTTGCCACGTCCAATCTTCCTCGAGCGTCAGCACGAGTTGGCCGGCGACCAACGCTTGGATCGTCGACTTGAGCGGGAACGGCAGACGCACCGCGCCTTTGTCGGTCGAGAGATAGTACTCGGTCTCGAAGAACGAAGGATTGCGGATGAAGAGCACGGCCTGCACGACGCCGTCGTTGTCGCGCAGCACGGAGATGCCGGCGGAGACGTCGGTTTGTTTGCCGCGGTAGACTTCAGGCGCGTCTTCGAGCTTCGCTCCGCGCTTCCACAGCTTGACGATGTAGGGATAGCCGGAGTCGGTCATCGTGCCCGGGCCCCAGTCGCGCGCGATGTAGAGCGTGTCGGCGTCGAGCCAGTCGGCGCTCTGCTTGCCTGCGGAGAGCTTGAAACCATCGACAACGAAGGATTTCGTTTTGTTGTCGAATTCGCGGATCTCGACCGCGTCCTTGCCGCCGTCGGAGAGGCTTACGAGGCAGTCCGTTTCGGCGGGCGGCAGGCAGCCTGTGCCTTTGTAGACCCAGTTGGCGTTCTCGGCTTTCGCGAGCGCGTCGACGTCGAGGACGGTCTCCCATTGCGGCGCCGCGTTGCGGTAGTCGTCGACGGTCGCGCGGCGCACGAGGCCGCGCACGTTCACGTCGTCCTGCCAGAAGTTGTAGACCTGCTCGGCGCGGAAGCCCGGCTGCGGGACGCGGTCCTTCGCTTCGAGGATGGTGAGCGCCTTCGCATGCAGGTCCTCGTAACGGGCGTCGCCTTGGAGCAGTTTCAGCGAGCGATCGTTTTGCGTGCGGACCCACGCGACGGCTTTTGCGCCGTCAACCTCTTCGAGCCACAGGAAAGGGTCGGTCTCGGCGGCGAAGGAAATGCCAGTAACAGCGATGCCGGCCAACGCCGCGAACGAGATGATGAGATTGCGCACAGGTGTCCCCGAATGAATCAATGGGCGCGCAAACCACCACAGTTCGGCGCATATGACGAGATTGGGGCGAGGCACCGGCCCGCGGATTTCCGCGATTTGTTGTCTTTGCGCAACGTGCAAAACTTCGTGAGGCGGTTGGCGGGGAAGGCTCAGCCGGCGCGACGCGTGCCTTCCGAAGGAACGGGGACAGCGCCGGGCCTCGCACCTTCGTCGTCACCTCGTTCCGCATCCTCGGCCACCGCGACGGGTTTGGGTGTCGGACTTTTCGCGAGACTTAGCCGACGTGGCGCACGAACAGCCGGCAGAGGCGCCGGCGGGCGACCGAGTTGCAATTCGATCGCGTCGGCCGCCCAGTGGACGTCGAAGGTGAAGCCTAGCGACGATGCTACCGCGGGCACGACGCGCTGGGAGTGGAGGAAGATCGAACTCATCTCGCCCAGGCCCGCGCGCAAGGCCCAGGCCGGGATGCGAAACAGCATTGGGCGGTGCAGTGTGCGGGCGAGCGCGCGCTGGAAGTCGGCGTGGCGGATCGGTTCGGGCGCGACCGCGTTGATCGGCCCGTGCCAGCGGTCGTCGTCGAGAGCGGTTACGATCATGCGCACGAGATCGTCGCGTGCGATCCAGCCCATCCATTGGCTTCCGCTGCCGAGCATCGCGCCCGCCCCTAGCCGCACGGGCAGCGCCATCATCGGCAGCGCGCCGCCCGAGCGGTCGAGCACGATGCCGATGCGAAGGCTCACAGTGCGCGCGTTGTTTTCCGTTGCTTGCTCGCGCGCGGCGCACAGTTCGGCCCCGAAGCCGGTGCCCGGGGCTTGCGCTTCATCCAACAGCATGTCGCCGCGATCGCCGTAGAAGCCGATGGCGGAGGCGGCGACGAGCACCTTGGGTCTTCGCTCGAGCGTCGACATCCAGCGCGTGAGCACGTGGGTGAGATCGACGCGCGAGCGCCAGATTTCGCGCCGGCGCGACTCGCTCCACGGGAGGCCGAGGATCGGGGCGCCGGCGAGGCTGACCACCGCGTCGATGCGCGTTTCGGGGGGCAGCGCAGACAGCGCTTCGACATAGGTTGCGCGCTCGTCGAACAGCGCCCTCGCCTGCCGTGCGTCCCGGGTCACGACGAACACGCGATCGCCGCGCGCGATCAAACGCTCGACGAGCGCGCTGCCGATGAAGCCGGTGGCGCCGGTGACGAGGACGCTGCGGCCGCTCGGCGGGACGACGACGGCGCGCAACCTGTTTGCGACGTGAAAGAGTTGGCGGACGGCAAGTGCGTTGCGCACGGCAAAGGCAAGCACGCCCACCGCGCAGGCCGTGAAGTACCAAGACAAAAGTCCGTGCGAGACGAAGACCATGCCGGCCGGGCGTGCGGCTTGCACGATGAGCCACGGCACCGCGATGGCGAGGAACGCGCCGTACATCACGGCCAGGACCGTGTGCAGCGTGCGCTCGAACGCCGGAAGACGGCGCGAGCGATCTTCTTCGATGAAGTCGGCGATGGTGATGACGACCTCCAGCAGGAGCAGCGCCAACACCGCCGCGGCGAGTATTCCGGCGGGCTCGGTCCAGGCGAAGACGAGGAACAGAGCGCCGTAGATCGCTTCGCGCGCGCTGTGGAGCGAGAGTTCGTAGCGCGCGGACGGACGGCCGGGCAGACGCTCGGTCAGTTCGTGGTGGAGGACGTTGTCGAGCGCGCCGAGCAACGTTTGAACTGCGAGGATGATGAGGGCTGCGGTCATCGTCTAATCCTCCGGGTCGGCGAAGGTGCCGTCCTGGAAGACCGTGCGGCCGATCCAGGGATGGTCGAAGGAGAGGGTGAAGCGGAATTGGCCTTCGCCCAGGTCGGTGTGGCGGACTTCGGCGGTGCCGGGGGTGAGCCAGAGCGGGATCGGCAGGCTGATCGGACCCCAGCGCCAAAAGAATTCGCGCGAGCGGAAGACGAGCGTGCCGTCGTCGACGCCGAGGTCAAGCAGCATCGTCCAGCCGCCGGCGCAGCATTCGAGCAAGCGCCCGTCTTGCGACGGACGCTTGATCGAACGCACTTCGAACGTCAGGCCGAACGGCCCGCGGTAAGCCCGCGTCCATGACATGCCGCCGTCTCTGACGCTCACTTTGACCAGCGCTTGCGCTCGGCCGGTCAATACGGGGATGGGCGCACCGAAGGGGAACAGGCCCCAGGCGAAGAGGCGGCCCAAGAGGCTGAGATAGGTGTCGGTGCGTCCGCGATAGAGCGCAGGCGTCACGCGCGAGAAGCGTGCGCGCACGGCTTCCGGCAACGTGAGCCAGGCGCGTGCGCCGAGGATGCGCGCAATCGTATCGCTGTGCGCAGCGTCGTCGGCGTGATCGGCAAACGAATGCGGGCCGCTCCAGACCAGTTCGGCAATCGCGCGCGCCATGATCGTCCTCTTTGAGCCGTTACTTCGAGATCAGGCGCACGATTCCAGAACCAAGCTTGATGATGCGCTGCAGAGTCGGGCGCGGGACGCGCCGCATCTGTTCGTACCAGCCGGTCATGCGCTCGATGAAGGACAGCATCTCGTTGACGCGGCGGCGCACATCGGGCGGCGTTTCAGGATCGTCCTCGGATAGGTCGCGCGCGGCGCGCAAGACGTCGAGCGTGGGATCGATCTCGCGCTTCTTGCGCTCGTCGACGATCGTTTGCACGACGTCCCACGTGTCGCCTTTGGATTCGTAGAAGTTGCGACGGTCGCCGATAACGTGGACCAGGGTCGCGAGGCGATAGGTTTGGAGTTCGTCGAGGCTGGTCGAGACGTTGGAGCGCGCGATGCCGAGGGCTTCGGCGATTTCCTCCGCCGACATCGGGCGGCCCGTCAACCACAGCAGCGCATGGATCTGGGCGACCGAGCGGTTTACGCCCCAGCGCGCGCCCATTTCGCCCCAGTGGAGGACGACCTTCTCGATGACGGGGGACAGCGGCATGACCTGGACCAGTCAGTTGTTTCTGTCGTGACAGAAATTACCGACAGAATAGGGCAAGTTCAAGGCAGCTGCGGCGCGCCCTGACGACGCAGTGGTTCCTCCATGATGCGAATCAGAGCGTGGGAACCCGCAGGCGCCCTCCGCGTTGTGCTTCGAGCCTTGCGCTTCCCGCGCACAACTGCCGAGGGAAGACCTGCAAGCACTGCAGTCTGCGTTACGCGCCCGCGCGTTCTTGTGGGTGACATAATCGTCGCGCACCGTGGCATAGTCGGTTCGAGGGCCAACCAGGATCGATTCCAATCGATCCTTCAGGAGGAACAGAAAAATGGGACGCTTCTTGGCATTCTTGTTCGTGTTCATTTTAGGCGGCGTGATCGGCTTTGCGGTCGGCGGTTTGGGTGGCGCGGCCGCAGGGGCGTATGTCGGCGCCTGCAAAGTGATCGACCAGGCCGTGACCGAAAATACGATGACGCAAGATCAAGCGAACGCGCTCTTAAAGTCGATCTCCAACGATCTCGACATCAAGCCGGAACAGAAGCAGCAGATTGTCGACAGGCTCAAGAAGGCAAATGCTCCGCCGTCGCCCTGCTCGACGGCGATCCAGGCGCTGTAACCCGCTCAAAACATCGACATGGCCGGCCTTCGAGCCGGCCACCCAGAGCGCGCAGCGCAAAAGAAAGATTGAAACACCAAGAACACCAAGACGCCTGCGGTGTTTCAACTCTTTTTGTAACGCGCTATCGCGCGAGAACTGGGTGGCCGGCTCAAGGCCGGCCATCACGAAATGAAGGCGTGGCTAGCCGACGATTTCGGTGTCGGAGAAGAAGAACCTGATTTCGTTCGCGGCGTTCTCGACGCTGTCGGAGCCGTGCACCGAGTTCGCTTCGATCGACTCGGCGAGGTCCTTGCGGATGGTGCCGGGCGCCGCCTTCGCCGGGTCCGTCGCGCCCATCACTTCGCGGTTCTTGGCGACGGCGTTGGCGCCTTCCAGCACCTGAACCACGACGGGGCCCGAGGTCATGAACTTGACGAGGTCGTGGAAGAACGGGCGGGCCTTGTGCACGGCGTAGAATGCCTCCGCCTGCTTCGTCGACAGCCACAGCCGCTTTTGCGCGATGACGCGCAGGCCCGCCGTTTCAAGCCGGTCGATGACCTTGCCCGTCAAATTGCGGCGGGTGGCGTCGGGCTTGATGATCGAGAGCGTGCGTTCGGTCGACATGGGCACTCCTTGGCGAAATCGGGGCGATTTTGGGTGCGCCTACATACAGATGGGACTTGAGTGTCGCAAGGCATGTTGTGGTAGACACCGCGCCCCATGCTGCGCATCGACAACCTCACCTATCGGATCGAAGGCCGCCTGCTTTTTGAGCAGGCAACGGCCAATATCCCGACCGGCCACAAGGTCGGATTGGTCGGCCGTAACGGCACGGGCAAAACGACGCTGTTTCGCCTGCTGACGGGCGAGACCGAGGTCGACGGCGGCGAGATCATGATGCCGCGCACTTGGCGCATCGCCGGCGTGGCGCAAGAGGCGCCCGGCACCTCGATGTCGCTTCTGGACACGGTGTTGGAAGCCGACGTGGAGCGCACAAACCTGCTCGCCGAGTCCGAGACCGCAACCGACCCGCATCGCATCGCCGAGATCGAAACGCGGTTGGCCGATATCGGCGCACACCGCGCCCCTGCCCGCGCCGCCGAAATCTTGGCGGGGCTCGGCTTCGATGCGGAGGCGCAAGAGCGGCCATGTTCCGAATTCTCCGGCGGGTGGCGCATGCGCGTGGCGCTTGCCGCGGTGTTGTTCTCCGATCCCGACCTGCTTCTGCTCGACGAGCCGACGAACTATCTCGACCTCGAAGGCTCGATCTGGCTCGAGCAGTATCTCAAGCGCTTTCGGGGCGCGATGATCCTGATCAGCCACGACCGCGATTTGTTGAACACCGCGGTCAACGCGATCCTGCATCTGGAGGACAAGAAACTCACGCTCTACACGGGCGCCTACGACACGTTCGAGCGCACGCGCGGGGAGCGGCTTGCCGTTCTCGAGGCGGCACGGACCAAGCAGGATGCGCAGCGCAAGCACATGCAAGAGTTCGTCGACCGCTTTCGCTACAAGGCGTCGAAGGCACGTCAGGCGCAGAGCCGCTTGAAAGCGATCGCGAAACTTCAACCGATTGCCGGGATTTCGAACGAGCGGGTTGCGCCGTTTCGTTTGGGCGAGCCGGAGGAGCTTTCGCCGCCGTTGCTTGCTCTGGAATCCACGAGCGCCGGGTATGATGGTCGGCCCGTTCTTTCGCATCTCGATTTGCGCATCGATCCCGACGATCGCATCGCTCTTCTGGGCGCGAACGGCAACGGCAAGTCGACGTTCGCGAAGCTGATCTCCGGCCGGCTGCAGCCGATGGGCGGCAAGATCACCAAAGCGCGGCGCATCCGCATCGGCTATTTCGCGCAGCATCAGCTCGACGAAATGACGCCCGAGCACACGCCGGTGCGGCACCTGATGAAGCTTCTGCCCAACCTGCGCGAGCAAGAGGTGCGCACGCGGTTGGGCGCGGCCGGATTTCCGGAGTTCAAGGCCGATACGGCGATCGGCGATCTGTCGGGCGGCGAACGCGCCCGTTTGCTCATCATGATCGCGGCGCTCGATGCGCCGCATCTTCTGATCCTCGACGAGCCGACGAACCATCTCGACATCGACAGCCGCGAGGGGCTCGTCCTCGCGCTCAACGATTATTCGGGCGCGGTCGTCTTGATCAGCCACGATCCGCATTTGATCGAAACCTGCGCCGACCGCTTGTGGCTGGTCGCGAAGGGGCGCGTGACGCCGTTCGAGGGCGACATGGACGACTATCGGCGCATCCTTCTCGACGAACGCCGGCCGCCGGGTTCGAAGTCCAAGGCGAACGCGGCGCCGAAGCTGACCAAGGCGGAAGAGCGCAAGGCCGCCGCCGATCGCCGGGCGCAAGTCACACCGCTCAAGCGCGCGGCCGACGAAGCGGAGAAGCGCATCGGCAAGCTGCAAGGTGAATTGGCGACGCTCGATGCGATCTTGAACGCGCCGGATCTCTACGAGAAAGAGGCGGCGCGCGTGATGACGCTGACCAAACAGCGCGCCGACGTGCTCAAGCAGATCGAGGCAGCAGAGCGCGCGTGGCTTGAAGCGAGCGAGGCTTATGACGCGGCGCGCTCGGCGCTCGAAGGGTCGGCGTGAACCGCTATTAAGCGCCGATTAACCGGCCGGGCGCACCTTGGACCTTCGTTGATTCGCGATGGGTCGACTTCGAACTGTTGGGGTTTGGGTAGCGAAATGAAAACGGCCAGTACGCCGGATGCGCAGATGCGCGCCTTGAAGGAATGGGCGATCGATCGGATGACCGCCGGCACCCAAACACCGTGGGCGTGGTTTCAGTTCATGAAGCTGATCGAGGTGATCGATACGTTCCTCGACGCGGACGACGCCGGACTTCATGAACGGCGCCCACCCTCTGCGAAGCGTTCGCCGCGTGCGAAGCCGTTGGCCGGCAACGTCGTGTCGCTTGATGCCGCGATGCGTCAGCGCGCGGCCGAATAACTCAATCAACCTTCAAGATTGCGCCGCGCGACGTCGTACCAATCGCGGTTCAGCTGCTGCGCATAGCGCGGGATCTGTTTGTAGGCCTTGACGATGCCTTCGAAGACCTCGCGCGCCTTCGCGACGTTGCCGAGCTTCTGAAGGTAGAGCCCGTAGCGGGCCTTCGCCTCGTAACCCGGGAAGTAGCCGACGAGTGCTTCGTATTCCTTGATCGCTTCGTCTCGCTTGCCTTGCCCTTCGAGCGCGCGGGCGTAGAGCAGGTGACCGTCGGAGGAGTCGAAGGTCGGGTTCTTCTGGCGCAGGTGGTCGAGCGTTTGTTGGCATTCGGCGAAGTCGCCCTTGTCCATCAGCACGCGCGCAAAGCCCAACAGGAGGTTGGGGTCGTCGGCGTAGAAACCGGCGAGTGCCGAGCGGTAGAGCATCACCGCGTCGTCGTGCATCCCCTTGCGCGAGCATTCTTCGGCGAGTGCTGCCTTGGCCGCAGGCGTTCCCGAGAGTTCGACTTGCTGGCGGCGTTCGCGATATTCGCGGTCGGGGTCGAGCACGGTCCGCACGTCAACCAGCACGCGTCGCCCGCGGCGCGTGTTTGCCATGTCGGGCAGAACCTCGAACAGGAAGTATGCGATCGGTCCGATGCCCGGGATCAGGATGACGTAGATCCAGACATGTGCCCGGCCCGTTTGCGACGCGTGATAGAGGCAAAAGCCCTGGATCAGCAGTTCGGCAAGTACGAGGATCGGCATCGTCGGACCATCACCGTCAAGGGCAGATTCGCCGGATTTCAGACGAGCGATAGGTTTTTCACAATTGCCAACCAAGGGTCAACGCTCAGGCGCGCTTTTCCCATTTGCCCGAAGGCGCCTGTTGCCAATACGTGACTTCGTGGCCGCTGCCCTTGGCGCGCTTCCATTGTTCGCGGGCGGCGTCGAGGGCGGCCGGGTCGCGCCCGTCGAATATCAGGACGACGCGTGCGGCATCGGCGATTTCGCGCTCGGACCAATCTTGCGCTTCCGCGCCGTCGACGAAGAACAACACTTCGGCGCCGTTCGGGTTGCCCGCCGCGGTCGTCAATAGGATCGGCTGCTCCGCCGGATGGGGATCGCGGTCGCGGGCGTGGGCGAGGAAGCTGTCGTCGCGATAGGCCCAAAGGTGCGCGTCGAGTGCGGCGGTGCGCTCGTCCGAGCCTGCGCGGACGAGCGCCTTCCACCCGCGCTCGCGCGATTTCTCCAACAGGCCGGGCAGCACGTCTTCGAGTGCCGCCCGTTCCAAGTGATAAAAGAGGACTTCCGTCATTTGGCGGCCTGCGGCGATCGTGCGCGGTCCGTCGCAGCTGCCCGGCCAGGCACCGCGAATGCCACTTTCTTCTCCCTCGCCCTTCCTTTGGAAAGGGAGAGGGCTGGGGGTGAGGGATGGGCGCTATGCAATCCTGAACGCAAGAAATCCGCGCAAGCGCGTGTGTCAGGCCCTTTGGTCCGTGAACGGCATGTCGGCCATCCCTCACCCCCATCCCCTCTCCCTTCCAGAAGGTGGAAGGGCGAGGGGTGAGCTATCGCGCCGGCCTCAATGCGAAGCGAGCCGCTAGGTTTCATAATTGTCCGCGACCAGGCGATTGAGGAGGCGCACGCCGAAGCCGCTGGCGCCCTTCGGGATCGAGCCGCGCGATTCCTCGGCCCAGGCGGTGCCGGCGATGTCGAGATGCGCCCAGGGCAATTTGTTGACGAAGCGCTGGATGAACTGCGCGGCCGTGATCGAGCCGGCGAACTGGCCGCCGATGTTCTTCATGTCGGCGATGGGGCTGTCGATCAGCTTGTCGAAGCGCTCGCCCAAGGGCATGCGCCAGAGCTCTTCGCCTTCCGCTTTGCCGGCGGCGAGCAAACGCGCGGACAGTTCGTCGTCGTTGGAGAACAGGCCGGCGATTTCTAGACCCAGCGAAATGCGAATGGCGCCGGTCAGGGTCGCGAGATCGACCATGAATTTCGGCTTGAAGCGGTTTTGGCAGTACCAGAGCGCGTCGGCGAGGACCAAGCGGCCTTCGGCGTCGGTGTTCAGGATCTCGATCGTCTGGCCCGACATCGATTTGACGACGTCGCCCGGACGCTGGGCCTTGCCGTCGGGCATGTTCTCGACGAGGCCGCAGATGCCGATGGCGTTCACTTTCGCTTTGCGGCCGGCGAGCGCGTGCATCAGGCCGGTGACTGCGGCGGCGCCGCCCATGTCGTATTTCATCGCGTCCATGCCGGGGCCGGGCTTCAGCGAGATGCCGCCGGTGTCGAAGGTGACGCCCTTGCCGACGAAGGCGATCGGTTGCGCGTTGCGGTCGCGCGCGCCCTTCCACTGCATGACGAGGAGTTGGGACTCGCGCTCCGAGCCCAAGCCCACGCCGACGAGCGAGTGCATGCCGAGCTTGGACATCTCCTTCTCGCCCAACACCTCGACCTCGACACCCATGTCTTCGAGTTTGCGGGCGCGCTTGGCGAATTCTTCCGGGTGGAGGACGTTGGGCGGCTCGCTGACCAGGTCGCGGGCGAAGGTGATGCCGCGGGCCACTGCTTCGAGCGAACGCCATGCCTTCTTGGCGTCGGCCGTTTCGCCCGTGCCGATGTTGACCTTGGCCAGCGTGGGTTTGTCCGTCTTCTTTTGCGTCGTGCGGTAGAGATCGAAACGGTAGCTGCGCAGCAGCGCGCCCAGAGCCGCGCGAACGGCGGCTTGCGCATCGTCCTCGGCAGTCGCCTCCTTCGGCAGTTGAAGCAGAAGCGTCACTGTTTTCTCGCCGCTGGTGAGCAGGCGCGCGATGGCCTGCGCGCCGAAAGTCTCGGCCGCCCCCGGCTTGAAGTCGCCCGGCTTGCCGAGCCCGACCACCAGCACGCGGTCGAGGTCGAGGCCGGCCGGCGCCAGCAGCTCCACCACCTGGCCCTTGGCGCCCGTAAAGCGAGAGGCTTTCAGCGCGCGTTCAACCGCGCCTTTGGACTTCTTGTCGAGCTGATCGATGAGGCCGGACAGCTCTTCGGCCTCCGTCACGCCGACGACAAGCGCGCCTTCGTCGGGAATCTCGGACTTTACAAAGTTGATTTGCATGGTGGTTATCTCTTAACGGGAACAAAAACTCGGGTTAATCTTGAAGATCGTTGCACGGTTGGCGCGGCTGGCTTAAGCGCTTGGCTCGGCCGGTCGCACGCGTTGATTCACCAGGGAATTCGGCGTGCGGATCGCCGGGCGCCGGGTTGTACCGGGCCGCAAGACCGTTGTGAAGCGGCAAGACTTTTGTGAAGCGGCCCCAGTATCGAGGCCAAACAAGGCGCATCGGCTCCATGTCCGGAATTCCTGGCTACATGTTCCGGCAAGTGGGCGGGCCGCTTTTGTTCTTCACTTTCGTTTTGACGGGCGTCGTCTGGCTTTCGCAGTCGCTCAGGATGCTCGACCTCGTCATCAACCAGAGCCAGTCGGCGCTGACCTATCTCTATTTGACCGTGCTTGCGCTGCCGCAGTTGATGGCGCTGATCCTGCCCTTCGCGCTGTTCTGCGCGGTGCTCTATGCGCTGAACCGGCTCTATGTCGAAAGCGAACTCGTCGTCATCTGGGCCGCCGGGTTCAGCCGTTGGGCGGTCGCCGGTCCCGTCATCGTGATCGCGATCGCGGCCATGATCGTCAGCTACCTGTTCAATCTCGTGGTCATGCCGGCCGGCATGCGCGAAATGAAAGACCGCGTGTTCGAGATCCGCGCGGACCTCGTCAACACCTTCGTGCGCGAAGGCGCGTTCACGACGCCGCTCGACGGGCTGACGGTCTATGTCGGCGAGAACAATGCGGGCGGCGACATCCGCGGCATCCTGGTGCACGACGCGCGCAACCCGAAAGGCATCGCGACCTATATGGCGCAGCGCGGCCTGCTCGCGAACACGCCGCTCGGACCGCGGTTGATCATGTTCCAGGGGAACGTGCAGTGGCTGGAAGGTGGTGAAGGCCGGCTCAAGATCCTGAACTTCGAGAAGTACACGTTCGATCTCGGCCAGTTCGACAAGCAGCGCGACATGACTTCGCGCGAGGCGAGCGAGCGTTACTTGAGCGAGCTGCTCAATCCGGAGAAGACGGTCAACGAGAAGCAGCGCCGCAAGTATTATTCGGAAGCGCACAACCGATTGAGCGGGCCGCTCTACTGCCTCGTGTTCGCGCTGATCGGCGTCGTCGCGCTTGTCGGGGGCAGCTTCAATCGGCGCGGATATGGCGGCCGGATCGCGCTCGCCATGGGCGCCGTTCTTGCGGCACGCCTGCCCGGGTTTGGGCTCCAGCAGTTTGCCAACAACGCGCCCAACGCCGCCTTCCTCATGTACTTATGGCCCGGACTGTGGATCGCGGGGCTGATGTTCCTGCTCTCGTTCCCCGGCTTTGAGACGCTCAAGCGCGGGCGGACGGCGCCTAAAGCGGCGGCGGCCCAATGACGTTGAGCTGGACGCTCTCGCGCTATCTGGCGCTGCAGTTCGCGATGAGCGTCGGCGTCGTGTTCGGCATGTGCGTGACGCTGGGCTTCGTCATCGACATCGTCGAGCTGCTCAATCGCACCGCGGGAAAAGATGCAGTCGCGCTGTCCACGATCGTCGGCATGGCCTTGCTGAAGCTTCCCAACCTGACCGAGAAGATGATGCCGTTCGCGGTTCTGTTCGGCGCGATCTGGAGCTTCGCGCGCATGACGCGCAGCCAGGAACTCGTCATCGCGCGCGCATCCGGCATTTCGGCGTGGCTGTTCCTGGCGCCGGCGCTCGTCGTGTCCCTTCTGATCGGCATCTTCATGACGACGGCCTACAACCCCTTCGCGTCGCGCTTGATCTCGCGCTACGAGGAGCTCGAGGCGCGCTATATTCGGGGCCGCTCATCGCTTTTGGCGGTGTCCAGCAACGGTCTTTGGCTGAGGCAAGGGGACGAAAAAGGCCAGACCGTGATTCACGCCTTGCGGGTGTCGGACAGCGGCCTGCGACTGCAGGACGTGATCCTGTTCATCTACGAGGGGAAGGACAACTTCCGGGGCCGAATCGACGCCAAGGCGGCGGCTCTCCAGCGGGAAAAGTGGCACCTGGAAAGGGCTTGGGTTACCGGGCCGGACCGTCCAGCTGTGTTCTATCCGACACTCGACGTGAAAACGTCCTTAACTCCCAACCAAATTCAAGAAAGCTTCGCAACCCCCGACACCATAGCCTTTTGGGACCTTCCACAGTTCATTGGGCAGGCCGAAGCGGCTGGCTTTTCGGCCACAAAACATAGGCTCCACTACCATGCCTTGCTTGCGGGCCCGCTGCTGTTGTGCGCTATGATCTTCGTCGCGGCGGCTTTTTCGCTTCGGCTGGCGCGTCTTGGGGGGGCTGCGAGGCTCATTCTCTCGGGCGTTCTGACCGGGTTCCTGTTGTATTTCTTCACGGACGTCACGCACGCCCTGGGGATATCCGGCATTGTCCCGGTTGCGTTGGCGGCGTGGGCTCCTGCGACGACGGCGTTGCTGCTGGGTATGGCGTCTTTGTTCAATCAGGAGGACGGATGAAGGTCGCGTATCGCCTCATCACCGCCCTCATCATGTCACTGTTTTCGGTGTCGCTTGCAGTTGCGGCCGGACATGCGCCGATTTTCGCGCAGCTTTCACCTCAGCGGGACGATCAACCGACAGCCGGCGGCGGCGGCGCAGGGCCCGACGGCGAGAAGAAGCAAGAGGTCCTGATCCGCGCCGACAAGATGACCTATGACGCAAACACGAGCGTCGTGACGGCGGAGGGCAACGTCGAGGTCACGTACGGTCCGCGCACACTTGTCGCCGACAAGCTCTCTTACGATCAAAAGACGCGCGTCGTGATCGCAGAAGGCAACGCCTCGATACGCGAAGCGAACGGCACGACGCTGTCGGGTAGCCGATTTGAGATCACCGACGACATGCGCGACGGGGTCATCGAAAGCCTCAACGTCATGATCGCTGGGCGCGGGCATCTGGCGGCCGCGCGCGCGACGCGAACGGACGGCAAGGTATTGACGCTGGAAAAAGCGGCGTACACCACGTGCAAGCCGTGCAAGAAAGATCCGACGAAGCCGCCGACGTGGCAGATCAAAGCGTTTCGCGTCATCTACAATCAGGAAAAGGCGCGCGTCGAATACGAGGATGCGTTCTTCGAAATCTTCGGCGTGCCGGTCGCGTATATGCCGTACTTCTCGCACTCCGATCCGGAGGCGCCGCGCGCGTCCGGCTTCCTGGTGCCCGGCGTAGGGCACTCGACCGATCTCGGCTATTTCGTCGAGGTGCCGTATTACTTCGCGTTGGATCCGAGCTACGACCTGTTGCTGTCGCCGATGTATACGGAAAACGACGGGCCGCTGCTGAAAGGCGAATGGCGGCAGCGCACGGAGACCGGTTTGTACAACATCCAGGCCAGCGGGCGGTACGGGCAGCCGCGCGATCGCGACGGCCATGAGTTTGGCGACGATACGCTACAAGGTCACGTGTTCGGCCGCGGACGGTTTCAGATCGACGACGTCTGGCGTTGGGGCTACGACGCACAGCTGACGTCCAACGACACCTATCTCAAGCGCTACGACATTTCGAACTTGGACCGGCTCGAAAACAATCTCTTCATCGAAGGCATCGACGGGCGTTCATACGCATCGGTGAACGGCTGGTACTTCCAGGGCCTGCGCGAGACAGACGACCCGGGCACGACGCCGCTGGTGCTGCCGCTGATCGACGTCGAATACGTTCCGGACGAGACGGTGTTGGGCGGGCGCTTCTCGCTTGTCGGCAACGCGCTCTACCTGCACCGCGGCGAAGGTCAAGATACCGCGCGCGTGTCGTCGACTGCGTCGTGGAAGCTTCCGCTCACGACGACGGGCGGCCATCTGATCACGTTTTTCGCCAATCTGAGGGCCGACGCCTATCACGTGACCGACACCGGCGTGAGCGGCAACGAGGACGAAACGATCGGTCGCGTCCTTCCGTGGGCGGGCGTGGAGTGGCGCTATCCGCTGGTGCGTACCGATTGGGGTTGGAAGCAAGTCATTGAACCGATCGTGCAAGTCATCGGGGCGCCTTATGGCGGCAACCCCGACGAGATCCCCAACGAAGACAGCGCAAGCTTCGAGTTCGACGAGACGAACTTGTTTTCGTTCAACAAGTTCCCGGGGCTTGATCGCTGGGAAACCGGGCCGCGCGTCAACGCCGGCATGCGCGCCGCGGCTTATTTCGACGAAGGGTTCGTCGAGGCGATCTTGGGCGAGAGCTATCGCTTCCATGAGGACGACGCTTTCACCGAGCAGTCGGGCTTGCGCAACCAGCAGTCCGACTACGTGGGTCGCGTGACTGTCCAACCGGACGGCAACATCCGCATCGTCAACCGCTTCCGCATCGACCAATCGGCCTTCCGGTTCGAGCGCAACGAGGTCTATGCCGAGGCGTTCGACAAGGACTTCTACTCGTTCAAGGCGGGCTATATTTTGCTCGAGCCCGACCCGCTGATCCCGCTACAGCGCGAGGAAGTCAATCTCGCAGGCAGTATTCGGGCGATCGAGAACATCTGGCTCAGAGCCTCGGGCCGTAAGGACTTGGCCGACGATCAGATGATCGAGAGCAAGTTCGGGATTTCCTACGAAGACGACTGCGCCGAGTTCGGCATCGACTTCCGCCGCCGGTTCACGCGCGACCGCGATATCGAGCCCGCCAGCTCGTTCTTGTTCACGTTCCGGCTGAAGGGCGTGAACTAGGCCTCGCAGGGGCGGCCGATTGAGGCCGAAACCGGGCGTTTCTTCCCAGCGCAGCGCCATTGATCGCAGACGGGAAGTGGTTATTCTCCCGGGCGTTGCAGCGGTCGGGGCCCTGAGTCCAGGTTTGGCCGCACTGTCCAGTCACCTTTCGTTGTCGGATACTGCGATGCTCTCTCATCGGTCGGTTTCGTTTCATCGCTCTATCAAGGCCTTGGCGCTCTGCGTTGCCGCGGTTCTGGCCGTTTCCGCAAACCACACCATTGCCGCGGGCGCCACGAAAGAGCCCACGACGATGCGCGCGGCGGCGGTCGTCAACGACATCATCATTTCGACCTACGACCTCGACCAGCGAATCAAGCTCGTCATGGTGACGTCGGGCGCCCAAGCGGGGGCCGACGTCGAGAAGCGGTTGCGCCCGCAAGTGCTGCGCCAACTCATCGACGAAATGCTGCAGCTCCAGGAAGCGCAGAAATACAACGTCAAAATCGCGCAGGAAGACCTCGACAAGAACTTCAAGCGCATCGCGCAGCAGAACAATATTTCCGTCGATCAGATCAACAAGATGCTCGACGAAAACGGCATCTCGCGCTCGACGCTGCTCAACCAGATGAAGGCCGATTTGGCGTGGCAGAAGCTGGTGCAACAACGGCTGGCGCCGCGCGTGACGGTGTCGGACGACGAGGTGGACGCCGCGTTCCTGCGGATGAAGGAAACGTCGCAAAGCACGCAGTATTTGGTGTCGGAAATCTTCCTCGCGGTCGACGTGCCGGAGGCCGAGGAGCAAGTTAAGCAAAATATCCAGAGCATTCTGGGGCAGCTCAAACAAGGCGCGACGTTCTCGGCGATCGCGCGCCAGTTCAGCCAGTCTTCCTCAGCGAGCGGCGGCGGCGACATCGGCTGGGTGTCGGATGGCGACTTGCCGGCGCCGGTCGGGGCGGCCGTAAAAACGCTCGCGCCCGGGGCGATATCGGAGCCGATCCGCGCGGCCGGCGGCTATTACGTCATCGGGCTTCGCGAGAAGAAACTCAAGGCGGGCTCCGCCGTTCAACCGCTAGCGGCGCCGAAACCCCAAGTGGCGAAGAAGATGCAGTCGGCCGTCACGCTCGGGCGCATCGCGATTGCGTTGTCGTCGGGCGCGTCGAAGGCGAAGCAGGAACAAGTGCGTGAGGTCTCGATCGAAATCTACCGGTCGGTGAACGGTTGTTCCGGCGCCGGCGCAATCGCGAAGTCGCACGGCGCCACGTTCGACATGATCGGCCAGATGAGCGTCAAGGACGTCGCGCCGCAGTTCCGCAAGATCCTCGAACAAACGCCCAACGGCCGGTCGACGCCGCCGTTGCGCGGCGCCACGGGCGTGGAGATGTTCGTGATTTGCGCCGGCGGCATGGAGCCCGCCGTGCAGGTCGGCGGCGGTGGGCCGGGCGCCGTGACCGCGGCCACGGACGTCACCAAGGAAGAAGTCGAGAACCGGCTCTACAATCAAGAACTGTCGATGCTGGCGCGGCGCTATCTTCGCGATTTGCGGCGCGACGCCACGATCGAAATGCGGGACAACTAGGGGCGCATGGCGACGGGGCCCAGGCCTCTTGCACTCACCATGGGCGAGCCCGCCGGCATCGCGGGCGAGATCACAATCAAAGCCTGGCACGCGCCCGACGGGCGGCCTGTTCCCGCGTTTGGCGTGCTCGGCGATGCGGATTGGCTGCGCGGCGAAGCGCATCGCATCAAGAGCCACTCGCACGTCATCGAAGTCGCCTCGATGGAAGAGGCGGGCGCGCGCTTCCATGAAGGCGTGCCGGTTTTGTCGCGCCCTCTGAAAACCAAAGCGACGCCGGGCAAGCCGGAAAGCGGCAACGCGGCCGAGGTCGTGGGCGCCATCGAGCAGGCCGTCGCGCTTGCACGCGGCGGCGAGGCGTCGGGCGTGGTCACGAACCCAATCCACAAGGCCACGCTCTACAAGGGCGGTTTCAAGTTTCCGGGGCACACGTAGTATCTGGCCTCGCTGTGCGGCGTGGCGGCGCCGGTGATGATGCTGGTCATCGACGGTTTGCGCGTCGTGCCCGTGACCGTGCATCTGTCGCTTGCCAAGGCGGTCGAGACGCTTTCCAGCGGCGCGATCGTCGGCACGGCTTGGACGGCGCACGAGGCGCTGATCCGCGACTTCGGCATCGCCAAGCCGCGCCTTGCGATCGCCGCGCTCAATCCGCATGCGGGCGAAGACGGGGCCATGGGGAGTGAGGAAAAGGCGATCATCGCGCCGGCCGTCGCGCAATTGAAGGCGCAAGGCGTCGACGCCGTGGGCCCCCTGCCCGCCGACACGCTGTTTCATGCGGGCGCGCGGGTCCGATACGACGTAGCGATCTGCATGTATCACGACCAGGCCTTGATCCCGCTCAAGACTTTGGACTTCGCAGGCGGCGTCAACGTCACGCTGGGCCTTCCGATCGTGCGCACGTCGCCCGATCACGGCACCGCCCTCGACATTGCGGGGCAAGACCGCGCGGATCCGAGCAGCCTTCTCGCCGCATTGCGGCTTGCCGAGCGCATGGCGGCGCAGCGCGCGCTGCACTCATGAGTTCAGGCGACGGGCTTCCGCCGCTGCGCGATGTGATTGCGGAGCTCGGCCTCAGCGCGCGGCGATCGCTTGGGCAGAACTTCCTCCTTGACCTCAATTTGACGCGGCGTATCGCGCGCGAGGCGGGGCCCTTGAACGGGCGCACCGTCGTCGAAGTGGGCCCGGGTCCAGGCGGACTGACGCGCGCGTTGCTCGCCGAAGGTGCGGCGCGTGTGATCGCGATCGAGCGCGATCAGCGCTGTCTGCCGGCGCTCGAACAGATCGCCCTCGCCTATCCCGGGCGCTTGTCCATCGTCGTCGCCGACGCGCTGGCGGTCGATGAAACGGGCCTGGCGCCCCGCGATGCGCGAGCCGTCGTCGTCGCCAACCTGCCCTACAATGTCGCGACGCCTTTGCTCGTGAAGTGGCTCACGGCGGATGCGTGGCCGCCCTGGTACGAGAGCTTGACCTTGATGTTCCAGCGCGAGGTCGCCGAGCGGATCGTCGCGGCGCCGGGCGGCCATGCCTACGGCCGGTTGTCGGTCATCAGCCAATGGCGGACCGCGCCGAAAATCCTGTTCGACGTCCATCGCAGCGCATTCACGCCGGCGCCCAAGGTGACGTCGAGCGTGGTGCGGTTCGAGGTGCTGGCGAAGCCGCGCGGCGAAGCCTCGCCGCGCATGATCGAGCGCGTGACGGCCGCCGCCTTCGGCCAGCGCCGCAAGATGCTGCGCTCGAGCCTGAAGACCCTCGGGCCGGCGAGCGACGCGTTGATCGCGGCGGCGGGGCTTGATCCCACCGCGCGCGCCGAGGAGATTCCGGTCGAAGGGTTTGCCGCGCTGGCGCGGGCGTTCGCGCGGCGCGGCGTCTAGACCATCAGCGTGCGCACGAACTCGGACAATCCGGTCTGGCGCGCGCGCTTGTGGCGCTCCGACTCCACGATGTGAGCGATCTTGTTTTCGGCGATGCGGATGTCGTCGTTCACGACGACATAGTCGTACTCGGCCCAGTGGCTGAGTTCGTCGTTCGCTTTCGCCATGCGCTGCGCGACGATTTCTGGCGCGTCTTGCGCGCGCGTGTGAAGGCGGCGTTCGAGTTCGGTGCGCGAGGGGGGCAGGATGAACACGCTGACCACGTCTTCGCGGGCCTTTTCCTTCAGCTGCTGCGTGCCTTGCCAGTCGATGTCGAATAGGATGTCGCGACCCTGAGCCAACGCGTGTTCGACCGGCTCGCGCGGGGTGCCGTAGGAATTCCCGAACACCGTCGCGTATTCCAGCAGCTCGCCGTGCGCGGCCTTTTGCGAGAACTCCGCTTGGGAGATGAAAATGTAGTCTTGCCCATGCACTTCGGACGGGCGCTTGGCGCGCGTGGTCACCGACACCGACATCGTGAAGTTTCCATCGGTCTCGAGCAGGCGCTTGGCCAGCGTGGTCTTGCCCGCGCCCGAGGGCGACGACAGCACCAACATCATCCCCCGCCGCTTGATATTGGTGGTCACGATCATTCGATGTTTTGGACCTGTTCGCGCAGCTGATCGATGGTGGCCTTCAGCTCAAGCCCGATGCGCGTCAGCTGGATGTCGGACGATTTCGAACACAGCGTGTTGGCTTCGCGATTGAGCTCCTGCGCCAGGAAGTCGAGGCGGCGGCCTTGCGACCCACCGGCGGAAAACATCGAGCGCGCCTGCGTCAAATGCGATTTCAGGCGGTCGATCTCTTCGCGCACGTCGGCCTTGACGAGCAGCAACGCGAGTTCCTGCGCGAGGCGCTCCTCGGATAGGCCCGTGCGCGTCTTGAGGACTTCGTCGACGGATTCCTTCAGGCGCGCGCGCAATTGTTCGGGCTGCGTTTCGGCCAATCCCTCCGCGTCCTTGACCAGACTTTCCATTTTTTCGGTGTGATGGCGGAGAACGGCGTCGAGTCTGGTGCCCTCTTCGCGCCGCGCGTCGGCGAGCGCATCGAAGGCTTGCGCCAAGGTGCCCAAGACGGCCGCATCGCGCGCGGCGAGTTCGGCTTCCGAAAGTTCGGGGGCCTGCGCCTCGATCACGCCGCGCAGCGCCAAGATGCCGTCGAGGCGCGGCGGCTCCGCGGCGATGGAGCCTTCCAACGACTTCAACGCGGCGAGGACTTGCTGCAACGCGTCCTTGTTGACGCGAATGGCGCCGCGCGCCGGGTCGGCGTCAAGCGTGAGCGATGCCGTGATCCCGCCGCGGGTGAACCGCTCGTTCGCAAGCATGCGGGCCGGTCGCTCAAGCGCTTCGAAACTCTCAGGCACCCGCACCCGCACGTCGAGGCCGCGGGCGTTCACGCTGCGGGTTTCCCAGTGCCAGCGCCATGCCCCTTGTGAACCTTGCGCGCGCGCAAAGCCCGTCATGCTGGAGATGGATGGCGATCCTTTGCGCATGTCGGGGCGACTCATCGGACGAACTTTAGGCTTGGCGGCCCACTCGCTCAACGCGGGACATTGGCCGCGGTTGCACGCTGGCGCTCGATTTCACGCCATTTCTGGACATTCTTTTCGTGCTCCGCAACGGTGGCAGCGAACGCATGCCCGCCGGTGCCGTCCGCGACGAAGAACAAGTCCTCGGTTTGCGCGGGGTTCAGGACGGCGGCGAGCGATGCCTTGCCGGGATTGGCAATCGGTGTCGGCGGCAGGCCCGTGATCACGTAGGTGTTGTAGGGCGTCGCCTTGTCCAACTCGCTCTGGCGGATGCCGCGGCCGAGGGGAACGCCCTTGGTCAGGCCATAGATGATCGTGGGGTCGGACTGGAGCTTCATGCCCTTGCGCAGCCGGTTCACGAAAACCGCCGCCACGCGCGGGCGCTCTTGGGCCACGCCCGTCTCCTTCTCGACGATCGAGGCCAGGGTGACGGCTTCGTTCTTGGTCGCAAACGGAAGATTCGGTGCGCGGGCCGCCCACAATTCATCGAGCACGCGGGCGTGGTCGTCGCGCATCCTCTTCAACAAGGCGGCGCGCGTGGTGCCGCGGTCGAAGATGTAAGTTTCGGGCAGAAGCGATCCTTCGGGCGGTATCTCCGTCACTTCGCCCACAAGGACCGGGTCGTTGCGCACGAGGTCGACGATCATCGCGCTCGTCAGGCCCTCCGGCAACGTCACCTTGTGAACGATCGATTTGCCTTCGACCAAAATCGCCATGATTTGCGCGGGCGAAGCGCGCGAAGGGATCGCATATTCGCCCGCCTTCAGTGCTGCGGCCTTGCGGTTGACCATCACGCCGGCGCGGAAGATCAGACCGTCGCGAACGACGCCTTGCTTCTCCAGAATCGCGGCGACTTGGTTGAGCCCCGTTCCCATAGGCAGAGCGACGACGGTTTCGGGCGCGCCTTCCGCCGCGGCGGGTCCCGGCGCGTCGAACTCGTGCAGCACGTACCAACAGCCGAGCGCGCCGACGGCGACGGCGAGAAAGATGAGCACGACGAACGCGCGTAGAAGAGTCCGCAAAAGCTAGAGCTCCGCGAGAGGGGTGATTGCCAGTCCGAAATTTTAACTATTGCGGCGCGCCGGTCAAAACCAGACTCGCATTCGTGCCGCCGAATCCAAAGGAATTCGACAGCGCCGCACGAATATTTCGCTTTTTCGCCTTGTGCGGCACCAGATCGATTTTGGTTTCAACCGAGGGATTATCGAGATTCAACGTGGGCGGGCAGATTTGGTCCCGCATGGCGAGAATGCAGAAAATCGCCTCGACTGCGCCGGCGGCGCCCAGCAAATGGCCGATCGAGGACTTTGTCGACGACATCGACATCTGCCCGGCTGCGTTGCCGAACAGGCGTTCGACGGCGCCCAGTTCGATCTCGTCGCCGACCGGCGTCGACGTGCCGTGGGCATTCACGTAGTCGATGTCGGACGGCATCATGCCGGCGCGCTTCAGCGCCATTTGCATCGAGCGGAAGCCGCCGTCGCCGTCTTCGGCGGGCGAGGTGATGTGGTAGGCGTCGCCGGACAGGCCGTAGCCCTTCACCTCGGCGTAGATTTTCGCGCCGCGGCGTTTGGCATGTTCGAGTTCCTCGAGGATCACGACGCCCGCACCCTCGCCCATCACGAAGCCGTCGCGGTCCCTGTCGTAAGGGCGCGAGGCGCGGTGTGGCTCGTCGTTGAAGCCTGTCGAGAGCGCGCGGCACGCGGCGAAGCCCGCAATGCCGAGGCGCGAAATCGCGGCCTCCGTGCCGCCGGCCATCATGACGTCGGCGTCGTCGAGCATGATCATGCGCGCGGCGTCGCCGATGGCGTGGGCGCCGGTCGAGCACGCGGTGACGACGGCGTGGTTCGGGCCCTTTAGACCGAAACGGATCGACGCCTGCCCCGAGGCAAGGTTGATCAAGCGGCCCGTGATGAAGAACGGGCTGATCTTGCGCGGGCCCTTCTCGTGCAGCGTGACGGCCGCGTCGGCGATGCCCGGCAGGCCGCCGATGCCCGAGCCGATCAGGACGCCGGCGCGGCATTTCTTTTCCTCGGTGTCGAGGACGAGCTTGGAATCCGTGAACGCCTGCTGGGCGGCGGTGAGCGCGAAGATGATGAAGTCGTCGACGCGGCGCTGTTCCTTGGAATCGACCCACTGGTCGACGTTGAAGGTGGCATCACTGCCGTCTCCACGGGGAACGTTCGCCGCGATTTGGGCGGGCATATCGTCGACCTTGAAGGTCGTGATACGGCGTGCGCCGGACTTGCCTTCAAGGATACGCGACCACGTCTCCTCGACGCCGCACGCCAGCGGCGTAACCATGCCCAAACCCGTGACGACGACCCGGCGCGTGCTCATGTGTGCTCAAACGAGCTGGAGAGCGGTTGCGAGGTGAGAGCTCTCAAGCGGCTTTCTCTTTGATGAACTTGATCGCGTCGCCGACCGTCACGATCGACTCGGCGGCGTCGTCGGGAATCTCGACGTTGAATTCCTCTTCGAACGCCATGACGAGTTCGACCGTATCCAAGCTGTCCGCACCAAGATCGTCGATGAAGCTTGCGTTTTCGGTGACTTTTTCCGCTTCAACATTCAGGTGTTCAACAACGATCTTTTTGACGCGGTCGGCGACATCGCTCATTTTTTCGTCCTTTGAAGAAAGTGAGGCCCATTTGGATGCCCAACAGGCCTTATCATGAGAATCCGGCCTTCCGGGAAATTGTGCGGTTGGTAACATACCTCCACCAAGCTTGCCAACTGCCGGGCGAAGAGGGTTAAGCCCTTCAAATCATGGCCATTCCGCCGTTCACGTGGAGGGTTTGGCCGGTGATATAAGAGGCCTCGTCGCTGGCAAGATAGACGACCGCCGCGCCGATGTCTCGCCCCGCGCCCAAGCGTCCCGCCGGAATGCGGCTCATGATCGCTTCGCGCTGCTGGTCGTTCAGCGCATCCGTCATCGGCGATTTGATGAAGCCGGGTGCCACGCAATTCACGGTGATGTTGCGCGAGGCGATCTCTTGGGCCAGCGACTTCGTCATGCCGATGAGGCCGGCCTTCGCGGCCGCGTAGTTGCCCTGTCCCGGATTGCCCGTGACGCCCACGACCGAGGTGATCGAGATGATGCGGCCCCAGCGCTTTTTCATCATCGGCCTGAGCGCGGCGCGCGAGAGGCGAAATGTCGCCGTGAGGTTTACACGCAAGACTTCGTCCCACTCCTCGTCCTTCATGCGCATGAAAAGATTGTCGCGCGTGATGCCGGCATTCGAGATCAGGATGTCGAGGCCGCCCATCAGGCCTTCGGCCGTCTTCGGCAATTCGTCGACTTGCTTTGCATCGCCGAGATTGCAGACCGCAACGTGGGCCCGCTCGCCGAGTTCGGCCTTCAGCGCATCGAGCGCGTCCTTGCGCGTGCCGGACAGAGTGACGGTCGCGCCCTGCGCGTGAAGGGCGCGGGCGATGTCGCTGCCGATGCCGCCGCTGGCGCCGGTGACCAGCGCGGTCTTTCCGTTCAGGGAGAACATCGGTTCGAGCCTTTCGCTTAGAGCGTCTTCAAGAACGCTTCGATGTCTTGCGGCGTTTCGACCGAGATCAACGCCAAATCCTTGTCGATGCGCTTGGCCATCGTGGTCAACACTTTGCCCGCGCCGATCTCGGCGACGGACGTGACGCCGCGCGCGCGCAGACCCTCAATCGTTTCGCGCCAGCGCACGCGGCCCGTCACCTGCTCGATCAGCAGGCGCTTGATCGCGGCGGGGTCGCTCTCGGGTCTTACGCCGACATTGGAGATGACCGGGACGCGTGGTGGTTTGATGTTCGCCCTCGCCAAGGCGTCTTCCATTTCGTGCGCGGCCGGCGCCATCAGAGGCGAATGGAACGGCGCGCTGACCGGCAGCATCATCGCGCGCTTGATGCCTTTTGTCTTCGCGATCTCGGCGGCGCGGTCGATCGCCGCCCTGTGGCCGGATATCACGACCTGACCCGGCGCGTTGTCGTTCGCGACAACGCAAACCTCCGCGCCTTGCGAGGCTTCCCTCGAAACTTCTTCGGCCTGGCCGATTTCCGCGCCAAGCAGTGCGGCCATCGCGCCTTGGCCGACGGGGACCGCGCGCTGCATGGCGCGACCGCGGGCCTTCAACAGGCGCGCCGCGTCGGCGACCGAGAATGCGCCGGCGGCCGCAAGCGCCGAATACTCGCCCAGCGAATGGCCGGCGACGAAGTCGACATGCTTGCCCCAGACGAACTTGCCGTCGTGTTCGAGCACGCGCATGACCGCGAGGCTGACCGCCATCAGCGCGGGCTGGGTATTTTCGGTCAGCGTCAGATCGGCCTCGGGCCCTTGCCACATGAGGCGCGACAGGGGTTGCTTCAGGGCCTCGTCGATTTCTTCGAAGAGTTCGCGCGCGGCGGCGAAGGCTTGCGCTAGGGGTTGGCCCATGCCGACGGCCTGGCTGCCCTGCCCCGGGAAAGTGAGTGCGCGGCCCATTCGTGACCTCGTGAGCGAAGTGGGTGGGGAAAGAAGCCGCGCGGCCTCAAGGAGTCAAGCTGGCGCGCTCAGCGCACCGAGTCGCTGCCGGTGCGCCAGGATTGCGCGACACCCGCACCCAAGAGCGCGGCGTAGGTCACGGCGACGGCCGGAACCTGGAGGCTGAAATCGACGAAGGCGTGCGCGCCGACCACGATCGATGCGGCAAAGCCGACCGCGGGGTAGACCCGGTCCCGACGGCGCCGCACACAGCCCGCAAAGCACATTCCGGCCAAAAGCGCCGGCGCCGCCATGTAGGCGAGCCCCGCCGGCAGTCCAAGGTCCGACAGTGTTTCGAGGACGTCATTGTGCGCTTCGTCGACGTCGCCCAAGACAGAGCCGTCGGCGAAGAACGGATAGTAGCGCTCAAAGGCGCCGAAGCCGTGACCGATGAGCGGCGCCGCTTGAATTGCCTGTAGCGCGGATTGCGCAAGCGAGGCACGGGCGCTGTCGCCCAAGCCTTGTTCCTGGACGCGGCCTAAAATGGGATCGGCGCTGATCGCCGTCGCGACGCCCAGAACGGCGACGAGGAAGGCGACCATCGCGCGCCGGCCCGGCGCCTCATTGCCGGTCATGCGACGGCCGACCGCGAGCGCGACGATGAGCGCGAGCGTGCCGCCCAAGAAGGCGATCACGCCGCCGCGCGACTGCGTCAGCAGCAGCGCGGATATCAACACGACGGTCGCGGCAAGCCAGGTCGTCGCCGGTCCGGTCAGCGCCTGTACCGCGGTGCGCAACAGCACTCTCGCGCCGCGGTCCCATACGACGGCTTGGCGGAGCGTTTCAACGAACACGCCCAGCGCCGCCAATCCGGCTATGGCCATGAATGTCGCGAGATGGTTGGGATTGATGAACGGTCCGGACAACCGCCCGGTCTCTAGTTTCGGATCGGGCATGAGCCATGAATGAAAATCGACGTGCAGATAGAAATTCGCGAGCGCCATGGCGGCGTAGAGCACGGCAATGACGATGATCGCGCCGAAGAGCACCGACGCGCGCCCGCGGTCGCACGCGAGTTCGAAGGCAAGCAGGAAGGAGGCGACGCTGAGCGAGCCCGCGAATATCGCTTGGCGCGTCAGCTCCGGGTCGACGGAAATATAGGCGGCGGGATGCGTCCTCATGGCGGCGGCCGCCATCGACCATACCGGATGCGCGAGCGTGTCGAGGTGGAACCCCGTCAACTTCGATGCGACTTCCAAGTCGATCGACTGCGCGAAGCCCCAGCCGAACGCGGCGAGAAGGCACAATGCGGGCGCGAGCAACCGCCGCGTGAGCGACGTCGCGCTCGTCACGCCGCAAAGCGCGATGCCGGACCAAACGAACAAAACCGCCCCTAGCGCTCCCCCGAGGACAAGCTCGGCCCAAAGCCGGTTCGAGCCATAAGGGAACGGCGCCCATGCGAGGGCGGCGATGAACAGCAACAAGAGAATGCTCTCAGGCTTGGGCCAAGCGCTGTCGGCGTCGTCTGCGTTCATCAGTTAACAGCCCCGCGCCGCTTGACAAGACACCAAGGCCCCCGCCCCTATGCGGGCCGAAAAAATGCACTCAACCGGCTGCCGAATGCGGCGCATTTGCCTGCCGAACGGGCGATCGACACGGGACTTGGCAATCATGGATATGGACGCATGAGCGAGCGCATCGCAGTCATCGGTCTCGGCTATGTCGGGCTGCCCGTCGCGCTGGGGTTTGCGGCGAAGTTTCCCGGAACGATCGGGTTCGACATCGACGAGCGGCGCGTCGCTTCGCTGGCGGCCGGCGAAGATTGGACGGGCGAGACTTCCGGCGAGGAACTTCAGGCGGTTCGACTGAACTATACGCATCGCGAAGACGACCTCAGAGGCGCGGATGTTTTTATCGTTTGCGTGCCGACACCTATCGACGATCAGAAGCGGCCCGATCTTCGCCCGTTGCGCGGCGCCTCCGAAACCGTCGGACGCGCGCTCAAACGCGGAACAATCGTCTGCTACGAATCGACCGTCTATCCCGGTCTAACAGAAGATTTTTGCGGACCGATACTCGCCCAAGTTTCGGGTTTGAACCAAGGGTCGGATTTCCGGCTCGGCTATTCGCCGGAGCGTATCAACCCTGGGGACAAAGAGCACTCGCTGGAGCGCATCGTCAAAGTGGTTGCGGGCGAGGACAAGGAGACCGCCGCAACTCTGGCGCGACTCTACGGCGCGATCGTTCCCGCCGGTATTCATCTCGCGCCGTCGATCAAAGTCGCGGAAGCTGCGAAGGTGCTGGAGAACACGCAGCGCGATTTGAATATCGCGCTGATGAACGAGCTCGCCTTGATTTGCGACCGACTCGACATTCGCACCGCCGACGTGTTGAAGGCGGCGCGCACGAAGTGGAATTTCCTGCCGTTCTCACCCGGCCTCGTCGGCGGGCACTGTATCGGCGTCGACCCGTACTACCTGACGACGAAGGCCGAAACGCTGGGCTACCACCCCGACGTTATTCTCGCCGGCCGGCGGATCAACGACGGCGTGGGCGCGTTCATCGCGCAGCGGCTCGTGCGCTTTCTCAGCCGCAACACGACGCCGCTCGCCGATGCGCGCGTCGCGATCCTCGGTTTGACGTTCAAAGAAAACGTCTCGGACACGCGCAACAGCCGCGTGCCGGACATCGTGCGCGAACTTTCGAATTTCGGTGTGCGCGCCACCGTCAGCGATCCGAAGGCACGGCCGGAAGATGCGGTGCATGAGTATGGCATCGCGTTGACGGACTTGAACCAAGCGAAGAATCTCGACGCGCTGGTGTTGGCGGTGCCGCACCGAGAGTTTTTGGGCGACCCCTCAAAGCTCTTTGCCAAGCTGAAGCCGCAAGGCGTGCTCATCGACGTGAAGTCGGTCCTCGACCCCGCGAGTGTGCCGTCGGGCATCACGTATTGGAGCCTGTAACAGCGCTGGTTCGCTCAAAGCTTAGGGGCAGCGCCAAGCGCGCCTCAGAACGCCGAATGGCGCGCCTTTGTCGAGTCAGTTGTGAGGCTCGCGGGTGGTCGTCGGTGCAGTCGCTGGCGCGATTGTGCCGGGCGTGGTGCAGATCTTCTGACCGCTCGCGTCCGTCGAGACCGTTCCGCACGCATCGGCACAAGCCTTCGCCGCGTTCGGATCGCTGGGGTCGAGCGTGTAGGGATTCGAGGTGCCGGCGCTGACCGTGCAAGCCGCCAGGGGCAAGGTGCAGACTTTGGCGCCGAGCTTGTCCGTGGTGACGACGCCGCCCTTGTCGGTGCAGGCCTTGGCGGCGTTCGGATCGCTGGCGTCGAGCTTGTACGTCGCCGAATTTGCGGGACTCTTGGCAAACGCGCTATCGGCGGCCGACGCCAACGCGGCCAATGCCACTACGGATGCGAGCATCATCGCTGAACGTTTCATGTCTTCCTCCCACCTGGCCCGGAGGTAGCCCCCCTTGCGCACATATTAGCCTGCCCAGCGTGGATAGCTACCCGCCCGCGAGCCGCGCTTCGGCGGCCGCGATCATGGCCTTGAAGCGCGGATGATCGCGGATGGCGTCGAAATCCGGGTCGGCCTTGGTATGCGCGAGGCGGTCTTTCCCGAACGCCGCGAGCGCGGGCTCGAGGATGTCGAGCGCGGTCTCATACTCCTTGAGGTCGAGGATGAAGGCGCAGGCTATGTTGTAGCGCATGTTGAGATTGTCGGGGTCGACGATCATGGCGCGCGCGGTCCATTCCCTTGCACGATCCGCCTGCCCCAGATATGCGAGCGCGCCGATGCCCATGCTCAACGCGGAGCCGTTGTTGGGATCTTGCGCCAAGAGCTTTTCCGTTCGCGCCAGCGTGCGTTCGGCGGCGCTGCGTAGACCCGCCGCGTCGCCGACAGCCTGGTAGCAGGTCATCAGCATGCCGGTGCACGAGAAATCCGCTTCCATCAGGGCGGCGTTTTTTTCGTAGTGGCGGATCGCGTCCCTGTAGCGGTGCTGGCGCAGCGCCAGGCGCGCAGCCTCCTTGTTCACCTCGTAGGAATCCGGATCGAGGGCGAGGGCCACGTCGATCGCCGCTTGTGCCTCGTCGTAGGCGCGCGCGGAAATGAGAGCGCCGATGCGCGCGCCGTGCGCCTCGACGACCGTGGGGTCCAGCTCCAATGCGCGTTCGGCGGCGGCGACGCCATCCTCGCCTTCGCTTCCGGCGTACATTTGCGCACGCTGCGCGACCGCGAGCAGCGCCCAGGCGCGCGCATAATTGGGGTCCAACTCGATTGCGCGGCGGCAAAGGCGCTCGACCATCTCGGCCTTGCGCACCTCAGTCATGTTGGTCGTGATGTAGGCGTTTCGCGCCATGAGAAAGACCTGGAACGCTTCGGTGCTGTTCGTGCCGCGGCTCTCGATCGCCTTCTTCTCTTCCGGCAGCAGCTTCACTTTGAGCGCGGCGACGATCGCTTCGGAAATTTCGTCCTGCAGCGCGAAGATGTCGTCGAGGTCGCGGTCCCAGCGTTCCGCCCAGACATGCTCGTCGGTCTTGCCGTCGATCAGCTGGGCGGTGATGCGCACGCGGTTGCCGGACTTGCGCACGCTGCCTTCCAAGACGTGGCTGACCTTCAGTTGGCGCGCGACCTGGGTGATGTCGACGTTCTTGCCCTTGAACGTGAAGGCGGTGTTGCGCGAGACGACGGCGAGCGCCTTGACCTTACTCAAGTCCGTGATGATGTCTTCGCTGATGCCGTCGGAGAAATACTCCTGCTCAGCGTCGCCGCTCATGTTGGCGAACGGCAGAACGCAGATATAGAGGCGGCGCTCGCTCTCTGCTCGCGTCGCGCGCTTCACGGGGCCTGAGGCCGGGCGCAACGCGAAGACATGGACCGGACGCTCGATGTTTTTCACCGTGTGGAGGCCCAAATCCTCGAACTCTGCGGCGACCTTGCCAGTGACCTGATCGCTGACGTTGCGCGACAGCGTGATGCCGCCGACGGGCGCCAGCGCCTGTAGTCGCGCGGCGACGTTCACGCCCTCGCCGTAGATGTCGTCGCCCTCGACGATCACGTCGCCGAGGTTGATGCCGATGCGGTAGCGCAGGCGGTCGTCTTCCGGCATGTGGGGTTCGGCGGCCGCCATCGCTTGTTGAATTTCGAGCGCGCACGTGACGGCTGAGGCGGCACTCGAAAACTCGATCAGCACGCCGTCGCCCATCAGCTTGAAGATACGCCCGCCATGGGCGTCGACGCGCGGATCGAAGAGGGCCCTGCGGTTCTCCTTCAGCCGCTCGAGCGTCCCGGCCTCGTCGCGCTCCATCAGGCCGCTGTAGCCGACGACGTCGGCGGAGAAAATTACGGTCAGTTTTCGCTGCATCGCCCCGTCCAGATGGGGACAGCATAGTGAGGTTGTGGGGTGGCGGTAAGCTATCCCGTCCAACCCGGCGGCGGGAAATTCGGCCGCGGGCGTCTTTACCCCTGCGCCAGCCGCGCTTCGGCGGCGGCGATCATGGCCTTATAGCGCGGGTGCTCGCGGATGGGGTCGAGGTCGGTGTCCTTCTTCGTCCAGTTCACATGCTCGATGCCCGATTGCGCCGTGACCGGCTCCAACAAGTCGAGCGCCGCGTCGATTTCGCCCAACCGGACGAAGGCGCAGGCGAAATTGTAGCGCATGTTCTTGTTGTCGGGATCGAGCACCATGGCGCGCTTGGCCCAATCCTTCGCGCGCTCCGCGTTGCCAAGCGCGGCATGCGCGCCCACGGCAAAGCCCATCGCCGATCCGTTGTCGGGCTCGCTCACGACGACCTTCTCGACCCGCTCCAGAACCCGGCGCGCCGACCGGCGCGCGCCGTCCGCATCGCCGACGCTGTCATAGCAGGACATGAGCATGCCGACGGAGCCGAAATCCGTGTCCATGATGGAGGCGGCCTTCTCGAAGTACCGGATGGCGTCGGGTAACCGGCGCACCGCATAACTGAACCGCGCCGCCGCGTAGTTCACCTCGTAAGAGTCCGGGTCGAGTCGAAGCGCGGCTTCGATTTCGGCGCGCGCCTCGTCGTAGCGCGCGTTGTCCTTCAAGTATTCGGACTTCGCCGCATGCGCCTCCGCCAAGTTCGGATCGATCGCAAGCGCGCGCTCGGCCGCCACAAGCCCGCTCTCGCCCTCACCACGTTCGTGCCGCAAGCGCCCTTGGGCGGTGGCCATCAGCGCCCACGCCCGCGCGTAGTTGGGGTCGATCTCGGTCGCGCGCTTGCACAGGCGAATGATGGCTTCGCTGCGATGCGCGTTGCCGATCGTGCCGGTGACGTTGTGCTGGCGCGCCATCAGATAGAGGTTGTAGGCTTCGAGATTGTTCGTGCCGCGCTGCGCGATCGCTTTCTTCTCCTCGGGCAGAAGCTTCAGCTTCAAGGCCGCGACGATCGCCTGCGAAATCTCGTCCTGCAGCGCGAAGATGTCGTTGAGGTCGCGGTCATAGCGCTCGGCCCAGATATGGCCGCCCGAGGCGTCGATGAGCTGTGCCGTGATGCGCACGCGCCCGCCGGATTTGCGCACGCTGCCTTCCAGCACGTGGTTGACCTTGAGCTGGCGCGCCACTTGGGGCACGTCGACATGCTTGCCCTTGAACATGAAGGCCGTGTTGCGCGCCGCCACCCACAGCGCCGACACCTTCGACAAATCCGTGATGATGTCTTCGCTGATGCCGTCGGAGAAATATTCCTGCTCGCTCTCGCCGCTCATATTGGCGAACGGCAGGACGCAGATCGAAGCCCGATGGCTCTTGTCGGCGCCCGGCGCAGTGGTCGCCGCCGCCGCACCCTTCGTGGACTTGGGCCGCACCGCGAAGACTTGAACGGGCCGCTCGATGTTCTTGACGGTGTGCGACCCAAGGTCTTCGAACTCGGCTGCGACCTTGCCCGCGACCTGATCGCTGACATTGCGCGACAGCGCGACGCCGCCCACCGGCGCCAGCGCCTGCAGCCGTGCCGCGACGTTGACGCCCTCTCCGTAGATGTCGTCGCCCTCGATAATCACGTCGCCGAGATTGATGCCGATGCGGTAACGCAGGCGATCGGATTCGGGCAGATGCGTTTCAGCCGTCTCCATCGCGCGCTGAATCTCAAGGGCGCAGGTGACAGCGGAGGCCGCGCTCGGGAACTCGATCAGGACGCCATCGCCCATCAGCTTGAAGATGCGCCCGCCATGCGCCGCCACGGAAGGATCGAACAGCGCCTTGCGGTTCTCCTTCAGCCGCGCAAGCGTCCCCGCTTCGTCGCGCTCCATCAGGCCGCTATAGCCCACGACGTCGGCGGAAAAGATGACGGTTAGTTTGCGCTGCATGGGCCCGGGCGATGGTTGTTGCCCGCACCGTAGTTTATCTGCCGCGCGCCGCCAAATCGGGCGCCCGCGGTCAGGTTTGCGCCAGGCGCGCCTCGGCGGCGGCGAGCATGGTTTTGAAGCGCGGATGTTCGCGGATCGAATCGAGATCCGAATCGACCTTGGACCAATTCACGGCCTCGAGAGACCCGCTCTCGAACAGCGGTACGAGAAGATCGAGCGCGCCTTCGGCGTCGCCAAAACTCGACGCCAGCGTGCAGGCGAAATTGTAACCCATGTTTCGATTGTTCGGATCGAGCAACGTGCCGCGCTCGATCCAGTCTTTCGCCCGCTCGACCTCGCCCAGCACCCCAAGCGAGGTCACGATAAAGCTCATGGCCGATCCGTTGTCGGGCTCGGACGCCACGATCCTCTCTGCGCGAACAAGCGTGCGCTGCGCGCAACGGCGCGCACCGTCCTTGTCGCCGATCGCCTCGTAGCAAGAGATCAGCATGCCGCCCGAGTGATAGTCCGCCTCCATGAGCGCCGACGCTTTCTCCCAATAGCGAATGGCTTCCGGATAGTGGCGCGCGGGGTAATGGCAAGTTGCGGCGGCGATGTTCACCTCGTAGGACTCCGGGTCGAGGCCGAGCGCGATCTCGACTTGGCGGATCGCTTCGTCGTGGTGCGCGCTGTTCGTCAGGATCTGCGCCTTTGCGGCGTACGCCTCGGCGAGCTTGTCGTCGAGAGCGATGGCGCGCTCGGCCGCGGCCAACCCGCTATCGCTGGTGCCTTCGAGAAATATTCGTATGCTTGCCTGTGCGCTTGACATGAGAGCCCATGCGCGCGCGTAACCGGGATCGAGTTCCGTCGCACGGCGGCAGAGGCGGATTATTGCCTCGTTGCGGCGCGCGCTGCCCAGATTGCCGGCGACGCTGAATTGCCGCGCCATGAGGAACAGCTTGTAGGCTTTGGCGTTGTTCGTGCCGCGATGCTCGATCGCCTTCTTTTCTTCCGGCAGGAGTTTGAGTTTCAGCGCCGCGACGATCGCCTCTGAAATCTCGTCCTGCAAGGCGAAGATGTCGTTGAGGTCGCGGTCGTAGCGCTCGGCCCAGACATGGCCGCCCGTCGCGCCGTCGATCAACTGGGCCGTGATGCGCACGCGATTGCCGGCCTTGCGCACACTGCCTTCGAGCACGTGACCTACTTTCAGCTGGCGCGCGACTTGGGGCACGTCGACAGGCTTGCCCTTGAAGGTGAACGCGGTGTTGCGCGCGGCGACATAAAGGGCCGACACCTTCGACAGATCGGTGATGATGTCTTCCGTGATGCCGTCGGAGAAATATTCCTGTTCGGAATCGCCGCTCATGTTGGCGAAGGGCAGGACACAGATCGATAAACGCGGCGTCTTCTGCGCGCTCTGCGCTGGCGCGGCGTTCGCGGATTTGGGACGCGCGGCGAACACGTGCACCGGGCGCTCGATGTTCTTGACCGTGTGCAGACCTAAATCGTCGAACTCCGCCGCCACCTTACCCGAGACCTGATCGCTGACATTACGCGACAGCGCAATGCCGCCGACGGGCGCCAGCGTCTGAAGCCGCGCGGCGACGTTGACGCCTTCGCCGTAAATATCGTCGCCTTCGACAATCACGTCGCCGAGATTGATGCCGATGCGATAGCGAAGCGGCTCGCCCTCGGCCACGCCCGGCGCCGTCGCCTCCATCGCTTGCTGAACTTCGAGCGCGCAGGTGACAGCGGAAGCGGCGCTGGGGAATTCAATGAGCACGCCGTCGCCCATCAGCTTGAAGATGCGCCCGCCATGTGCGGCGACACAGGGGTCGAACAGGGCTTTGCGATTTTCCTTCAGGCGCGCCAGCGTTCCCGCCTCGTCGCGCTCCATCAGGCCGCTATAGCCAACGACGTCGGCCGAAAGGATGACTGTTAGTTTGCGCTGCACGAAAGCTCCACGGTTGGCGGCAGAGGGAAGTCTATTCGGGGTTCGGCGGCGCGGGAAGGCTGTCGTAGGTTCCGTAGTCCAGCAAAGCTGTCACTAAATCGGCTCCAAACGGAGTCGATTTCATGCATCTGCAAAGTCTTGTGTCTATCGCGGAAATCACCGGTGCCCGAGTTCAGGCGGTTCATCGAAACTTCGCCGGAGCCTGCGATGCGCTCGCAAACCGATCTTTTCACGCAGACCCCGAACGCGGCGTCGACCGAGAGCGTTTGAGGTCAGCCGCCTAGGATGCGATAAGTTCGGCGAACTTCTTGAGGTCGATGTTGCCGCCGGAGACGATGGCGACGATCGGGCCCTGGCCGGCTTTGCCCGTCAGTGCGGCGGCGAGCGGCAGAGCGCCTGCGCCCTCGGCGATGACGCGCGCTTTTTCCGCTATCAGGCGCATCGCTTTCTTTGTCTCGTCCAGGCTGACCACGATGTAGCCGTCGACCACCGGCTTCATGCGCTGCCACATGCGCGGGAACATGCTCTGGCCGCCGGCGCCGTCGACGAACGACGACTGCCACTCCTTGAAGGGTTGCGGCGAGCCCATTTTATGCGAGAGCGCTGCGGGAGCCGCCGTCTCCGGTTCGGCGCCGAAAATCTTGACATCCGGTTTGAGCGCTTTCATGGCGCTGCCAACGCCGACGATGAGACCGCCGCCGCCGATGCCGGCGATCACCGCGGCGGTGTCGGGCGCGTCTTCGAGAATCTCCAAACCCATCGTGCCGTGGCCGGCGATGAAATTGTGATCGTCGAAGGGATGCACGAATGTTCCTTCGACGCCGGCGAAGGAGCGCTCATCAAGCGCCTTCCAAGCGACCTCGTAAGGCACCAGAACGAGCCTTGCACCTAGCGCCCTCATGCGCTCGATCTTCGACGCGGGCGCGGTCTCGATCGCAACGACCGTGCACGTCACGCCCGCTTGTCTCGCCGCGTAGGCGACGCCTTGCCCGGCGTTGCCCGCGCTGATCGTCCACACGCCGCGTTTGCGCTCCGACTCGGGCAGCATGGCCACAGCGTTGGCCGCGCCGCGCAGCTTGTAGGCGTTGATCGGCTGGAGGTTCTCGAGCTTGAGCCGGATATCGGGGTAGTCCGGCCCCAACTGCAGGCGGACGAGGGGCGTGCGCAGGATGGTGTCCGCGATGCGCTTGCGCGCCGCTAGTATGTCCGACAGTGCGATGGGACGAACCGGATCAAGCGTCGTGGTCATTCTTGGTCTTCCTTCAGTGCGCGACGCGTCCGTCGTCCTTCAGCCGTATATCTCCCACCCTACTTCCTCTTTGGCAGGCGTCCAACCTCGGGCGGCCCCGCGCCCCCATGCCGGATTTGCAATTTCGCGGCCGGCAAAGCAGAAAGGCGCCGCCTGGAGATCTGTCACATGCAAGTCCTCTTGACCGGCGCGGCCGGGTTCATCGGCTATCACGTTGCGCAGGCTCTGCTCGCGCGCGGCGAGGAAGTCGTGGGGGTCGACAATCTCAACACGTACTATGAAGTGACGCTGAAGGAAGCGCGGCTTGCAAAGTTGACGGGCCAGAAGGGCTTTTCGTTCGAGCGGCTGGATATTGCCGATCGTGATGCGATGCTGGCGCTTGCTTCGAAGTATCCTGGCACTACGCATGTCGTGCATCTGGCGGCGCAGGCGGGCGTGCGGCATTCGCTGACCGACCCCTACACCTATGTGACCTCGAATGTGATGGGTCAGGTGATCCTGCTGGAGCTCGCGCGTAAGCTTTCGAAGCTCGAACATTTCGTCTATGCGAGCTCGTCCTCCGTGTACGGAGGGAATACCAAGCTGCCGTTCTCCGTCGACGACGAGACCGAGCAGCCGAACTCGCTCTATGCGGCGACGAAGAAGGCCGACGAGCTGATCGGCCACACTTACGCGCATCTCTACGGCATTCCGGCGACGGGCTTGCGCTTCTTCACCGTCTATGGGCCGTGGGGGCGTCCGGATATGGCTGCGTTCCTGTTCACGCGGGCGATCTTGAAGGACGAGCCGATCCGCGTGTTCAATCACGGCGAGATGTGGCGCGACTTCACTTATGTCGACGATATCGTTGCGGGCGTTCTCGCCGCGGTCGCGCACAGACCGAAGCGCACGCCGCCGCACGCGGTCTACAATCTCGGCAATCACACGTCGGAGAAGCTGACCGACTTCATCGCGATTCTGGAGAACGCGCTCGGGCGCAAGGCGCGCTATCAGTTCGAGCCGATGCAGCCCGGCGACGTCGCGCGCACCTATGCCGATATCGAGGCGTCGCGGCGCGATCTGGGCTTCGAGCCGAAAACGCCGATCAGCGAGGGCGTGCCGCGCTTCGTTGCTTGGTACAAGGACTACTATCGGGAGTGGCCGAAGAATTAGGGCCGGAGGTCGCCCTCCGGCCCACCGCGTTACCAGCAGAAGCGCCAGCGATAGGCGGCCCAACTGCGCGGCCAATAGCGATCTTGCCAGCCGTAGCCGCCGTCATAGCCCCAGCGCGGATTGCCTTGGCGCCAGCACAGGCCGCCGTCGTCCCAGAACCACCACGCGTCGTCGTAGTTCCACCAGTAGTAATCGTCGAAGAAGCGCAAGCCGATGCTCCAGCGCCAGCTGTCGTCCCAGCCGCTGTTGTACCAATGCGGGTACCAATAATTGTTCCAGTAGAAGTGGTGCGGGCGCCAGCCGCGGAAGTGCTGCACGCCGCGCCAGCGGTCGTTCCAATCGCCGCGATTGCGCCAGTCACCGCGATTCCGCCAGTCGCCGCGATCACGCCGGTCGCCACGGTCGCGCCAGTCGCCGCGGTCGCGCCAGTGGTTGTTGTTCTGGCCCCAGTTCTGCCGCCAATGGCGATCGGGCGAGGCGCCGGGACCACCGCGCGAGCCTGGCGGATTTTCCCAGTTGGTGCCGGGGCCGCCGAACGGGCCTGGGGGATTGCCGTCGTGATCGCGATGGCGCCAGCGGGGGCCGGCACCGGGGCCGCCGACGGGCCCTGGCGGATTCCAGTTCGTGCCGGGGCCGCCGCCGGGGCCGGGCGGATTCCAGTGGTTGGCGCTTGGGCCGGGGCCGTTGTGGTCGTTGCCGCGGAAGCGCCAGTTCTGGCCGCCGTTGTTGTTGCTGTTGTTTCTGTTGTTGTTGTTTTGCTGTTGGAAGTTTTGGCCGCGATCGTGGTCGCCGCCGCCGCGCCAATTGCCGTGGCGATCGGCGAGAGCCGGCGCGGTGAGCATGGCCAGCGCCGCGAGGGCTGTGAGAGCGAGTTTCATCTTTCGAGTTCCCAAAAAAAACTTTTCCCCGCTTTGGCTTTTGCACTTGGCGGGCTGAATGGTGCATGAACGGGGCGTTTAGACTTCGCGCAAATACGGGACGGATACGGGATGAAGGTTTTGCTGATTGGAGGGGCCGGATATGTCGGGTCGTCGATTGCCTTTCATCTGAGCGATCGCGGACATGAGGTGGTCGTGTTCGACAATTTGTCCACGGGCGCGCGCGAAGCCGTGCCGCCGGGCGCTCAGCTTATACAAGGGGATTGCGGCGACCGTGAGGCGCTGACGAGGGCGCTCGAAGATGTCGCGGCGGTGATACAACTTGCCGCGGCGGTGCGCGTGGAAGAGTCGGTCGCCGATCCGGCAAAATACTATTTCAACAACACGGTGAAGTCGCTGACCGTGTTCGACGCGTGCGCGAGGGCCGGCGTCAAGGATTTGGTCTTCTCGTCGACGGCGGCGGTTTATGGTGCGCCTGCGAAGGCGCTCATCGACGAGGCGACGGCGACCGAGCCCGTCAATCCGTACGGCGCCTCGAAGCTCGCCTCGGAGTTCATGCTCAAGGACATCGCGCGCGTCTCGGGCATGCGCGCGACGATTTTGCGCTATTTCAACGTTGCGGGCGCGGACGCGAAGCTGCGCACGGGGCAGCGCACGCCCGAGGCGACGCATCTGATCAAGGTCGCGTGCGAGGTGGCGACGGGCAAGCGGGCGGTGCTCGACATCTACGGCACGGATTATCCGACGCCCGACGGCACGTGCGTGCGCGACTACATCCACGTCGAGGATCTGGTAGACGCCCACGTCGCCGTGATGCACGCGCTGCGGCCGGCGGATGCGCGCGTCTACAATCTCGGCATCGGCAGAGGCTATTCGGTCCGCCAGATCATCGACGCCGTCCGGGACGTGACCGGCAGGTCGTTCGAGGTCTCCGAGCAGCCCCGGCGGCCGGGCGATCCGCCGCGGCTGTTCGCCGACCCGGGAAAGATCGAGCGCGAGCTGGGGTGGCGCGCCTCT
>JBGOVA010000003.1:0-55733 GCA_041477875.1 Micropepsaceae bacterium
CGCGCTGGGCGATGCTCCCACCGGGTGGCACGCCAACCGGGTGCTCGACGCGGCGGGGCTCGTCGTCTGTCCCGGGCTGATCGATCTCTCGGCGCGGCTGCGCGAGCCCGGTTTCGAATACAAGGCGACACTGGAGTCGGAGATGGCTGCCGCGATCGCCGGCGGCGTCACCACCCTGGCGTGCCCTCCCGACACCGATCCTCCGCTTGACGAGCCAGGGTTGGTCGAGATGCTCAAGCATCGGGCGCGCTCGCTCAACCAGGCGCATGTCTACCCGATCGGCGCACTGACGGTCGGGTTGAAGGGCGAGACGATCACCGAGATGGGCGAGCTGACCGAAGCGGGTTGCATCGCCTTCTCGCACGCCGACGCCGTGCTGGTCGATACGCAGGTGCTGCACCGCGCGCTGCAATACGCGGCGACCTTCGGCTATCGCGTGTGGTTGCGGCCGCAGGACGCCCACCTCGCCCGGGGCGGCGTCGCGCACGACGGTGAGGTCGCGACGCGGCTGGGCCTGCCGGCGATTCCCGCTTTTGCCGAGACGATCGCGCTCGACACGATTTTCGAGTTGGTGCGCGCGACCGGCGTGCGCGTGCACGTGGCGCGGCTGTCGACCCACGAGGGCGTGGCGCGGGTGCGCGCGGCGAAAAAGGCCGGGCTGGCGATCACCTGCGACGTCGCGATCCATCACGTCCACCTCTGCGACGTCGATATCGGGTGGTTCAACGCGCATTGCCATCTCGTGCCGCCGCTGCGCGGCACGCGCGATCGCGCGGCGCTGCGCGCCGGGCTCGCCGACGGGACGATCGACGTCATCTGCTCGGATCACGCGCCGGTCGACGACGACGCCAAGCAGCTGCCTTTCGCGGAGGCCGAGCCTGGCGCCACCGGCCTTGAGCTCCTGCTGCCGCTGACGCTCAAATGGGCGCAGGAAGAAGAGCTCCCGTTGGCCGCGGCGCTTGCGCGCGTCACCGTCGAGCCGGCGCGCGTGCTCGGGCAGGACGGCGGCCACCTCGGGCCCGGTGCCGACGCCGACGTGTGCGTGTTCGATCCAGGCGCGCACTGGCGGGTCGAGCCTTCCGCGCTCAGGAGTCAGGGCAAGAACACACCTTTCCTCGGGCTGGAACTGCCGGGCAAGGTACGCTATACGCTGGTGGGCGGACAGATCGTCTACCAGGCCTGACGTTCCGATTCGCTCATATCGCACGGAGGAAACAACGATCCGCGACGGGCGGCCTCGGGTGCCAGTCGCGTTTCACACGCGCTGCCGCCGCACCGCTAGCCGCGGGGGACGCGACCCAGCAAGTGAAACTCATCGTTGGGCCGCATGGCGATCAGGTCCGCCATGCGGTTGGACAGCGCGAAGAACGCTGTGATCGCGCCGATATCCCAGATATCCTCGTCGGAGAAGCCGTGCGTGCGGAGCTTGGCGTAATCCGCTTCGACCAGTTCGGCGGAGCGCAACGCGACCTTGAGCGCGAACTCCAGCATGGTCTTCTGGCGCTCGGTGATGGCAGCCTCGCGGTAGTTCACCGCGACCTGATCGGCGACGAACGGATCCTTCGCGTATACCCGCAGGATCGCTCCGTGCGCGACGATGCAGTAGAGGCAGTCGTTGGCGCCGGAGGTCGCGACGACGATCATCTCGCGCTCGGCCTTGGTGAGACCCGAGTCGCGCAGCATCAGCGCATCGTGGTAGGCGAAGAAGGCGCGGAACTCGTCCGGCCGATGCGCGAGCGTGACGAAGACGTTCGGAATGAAGCCCGCCTTCTCCTGCACCTCGAGCATCCGCGCGCGGATGTCGGCCGGCAGCTCCCCGAGCTTCGGGACCGGGTAGCGGCTGATCGCGCCCGCGCTCACGACGTCGGCGGCACGTAGCCCGATGCGACGTCGGCTCCGCCGCCGAAGAAGTGGCGCTGCATCTGCTCGGCGAGGTACTTCCGCGCGCTCGGATCGGCGAGGCTCAACCGGTTCTCGTTCACCAGCATCGTCTGGTGCTTGAGCCATTGCGCCCACGCCTCCTTGGAGACATTCTCGTAGATCCGCTTGCCCAGCTCGCCCGGATAGGGCGGGAAGTCGAGCCCCTCGGCTTCGCGGCCGAGCTTGACGCAATGAACCATGCGTGCCATCGCTACACCTTGTGACGAGGAAAACAAACCGTAATTATCGCACGCCGCGACGCCGACTCGTCTCGCTACGCTAGCAATTTCTCGTAGACCAGCGAGCGCCGCTGCCAGTTGTACAGGTCGCGCTTCTGCCTGGGCAGCCTGGCCGGATCGCTCTCGACGAAGCCGCGTTCGAGGAACCAGCCGGAGGTACGCGTGGTCAGCACGAACAGCCGCGAGAGCCTGAGCTTCTTCGCCCGCTGCTCGATCTCGTGCAGCAGCGCCTCGCCGTAGCCCTCGCGCCGAAAGTCGGGATGCACCGCGAGCGCCGCCAGCTCGCCGGCGCGGTCCTTGCCGAATGCGTACAACGCCGCGCAGCCGACGATCGCGCCGTCGTGCTCGGCGACGACGAAGCGCTCGATCTCCATCTCGAGCCGCTCGCGCGAGCGGCGCACCAGGACGCCTTCGGCCTCCAGCGGCTCGATGATCGACAGAATCCCGCCCACATCGTCGATCGTCGCGCTGCGCAGGTGCGCAAGCGGGGCCGCCGCAATCATCGTGCCCACGCCGTCGCGGGTGAAGAGCTCCAGCAGCAACGCGCCGTCGCGGTGACGACTGATCAGGTGCGCACGCTTGACACCGTTGTCGCAGGCGCGGATCGCGCAGGGCAGATAGTGCAGCACGTCCGGCGCGAGCTTGGCGCGGCGCGCGAGCAAGGCTTCGGCCTCGCGCGTCGACAACTCGGTCAGGAGCTGCCGGCGGCCATTGCGCACGCCGTCCGTCTCCATCAGAAAAATGAGCTTGTGCGCGGAGAGCTGCACGGCGACCTGGGTGGCGACCTCCTCGAGGGCGAGGTTGAAGATCTCGCCGGTCGGGGAGTAGCCAAGCGGGGAAACCAGCACCAGGTCGCCGTCGTCGAGGCGCAGTCGCAGCCCTTCGATGTCGATGCGGCGCACTTCGCCGGTCAGGCCCATGTCGATGCCTTCGACGACGCCGATCGGCTTGGCGGTGATGAAGTTCCCGCCGACGACGCGGATCCGTGCACCGGCCATCGGCGAGTTGGCGATTCCCAAAGAGAGCAGCGCCTCGATGCGGCTCCGGGCGTGGCCCATGCCCTCGAGCACGCAGTCCATCGTTTCGACGTCGGTGATGCGCAAGCCCCGGTGATAGCGGCTCGGGATGTTCTGCTGTTTCAGGATCGCCTCGATCTGCGGGCGCGAGCCGTGGACCACGACCAGCCGCGTCCCCAGGCTGTGGAGAAGATTCAGGTCGTGCACGATGCCGAGGAAGGTTTCGTCGGCGACGACCTCGCCGCCGAAGGCGATGACGATCGTCTTGCCACGCAAGGCGTGGATGTACGGCGCCGCGGCGCGGATCCACGGCACGAACGACTTGGGATCGAAGCCCATCGCGGCACTACGCGTGTCGCCGTCCGGTCGCGCCGGTGGCCGAAGCCTGGCCGGCGGCACTCGGGTCGGGACCGTGGTCGAAGCGCACCCCGTCGAGTTGTCCCGGGCGACTGCGGATCAGGTTTTCGGCGAAACGTGCCAGAGTCGCGTACGCGTCGTTGCGCACGAGGTGCATGTAGCGCAGCGGATCGGGCGCGGGCGTGGGATCGCAGACCGGCTCGTCCGCGTGCAGCAGCATGTCCTGCCTGCCGTGAAACCACGCGAGCAACTGCTGCTCGTTCATGCCGCGCGTCGCTCCATGGACGACCATGTCTTCGTAGCACCGGCGCCAATGCGTCATGAGACGCCGTTCCTCGATCTCGGGACGGCCCGCAGCGAGGTGCGCCAGGTAGCCGACGATCGTCTTGTTCGCGACCTGGGCGCCGGAGCGCACCGGATAGTGCGCGAGCGCGAGTTGCGGCAGCGGTGGCACGGAGAGCTGCTGCGCCAGGGCGCCCACGCGCAGCAGGCCGTGATTGCCGTGGTCGAGCACGAGCATCGAATCGGCGGCGAAGGCAGACGTGAGCACGACCTTCTGGATCTTGGGCTCGTTGCGGCGGCGATAACGGATCCGCCGCAACGGGTTGGGCTCGTCGGCTCCGTCCTCGGAGGTTGGCACGAACGTGCGCAGATGGATCCGCGCGGCCGGAGCGCCGGCCGGCAGCAGCGCCAGGGCGGACTCGATCGCGCCCCGGTCCGCGGGAACGATGAATTCGTCCGCATCGAGCGCGAAGATGTAATTGGGCCGGATCGCGGCGTACGCCTCCCGCGCCAGCCAGGTCAGGCCCTCGCCCTGAAGGAAAGCGGGCTCGCCGTAGAACACAAGCGTCATCGGCAGTCCCTCGGCCTGCAACGCTTTCAGCATCTCGCCGGTGCCGTCCTCGGGGGAGTGCACGATCACGAACAGGTGATCGAGAAGGTGCAGCGTGTGGCGAACGAACCGCTCGACGATGTCCGCGTCGTTCCGGATCATGGAAATGCCGACGATCTTCATCTTCTCCGCCACCGGCGCAGAGTCTATTCAAATCCGGAGCGATACTCAATGCGGCGGCGGATTCGCCTATAATGGGGCCGCGTCGCTTCAACCCGCATGTCCTCCCCGCTTCTCGCTCATCTTAGAGTCTCGAACACCGTGAAACGCGTGATGCGCTGGCACGATTTGGGCTCAAGCGCGCGAAGCAAGCCACGCCGCTTGGTAGGCCCCAAGCAAGTGGCTTGCGACAAAGCGGGTGGGCCCAAATCGTGGCCGGCCCTTCGGGTTGCGGCCAAAACCGCCGCTGCCATTGTTGCCGGGCTTGCGCATAGGCTCCACTATTCGCTGCGCCCTGCGCCGCGGCAGCGGCGGTTTGTGGCCAGCAACGCACACGTGTTCTACGGTGTTAGAGACTCTTAACCCCGAACAGCTCGCCGCGGTCACCCTGCCCCACGGCTCGGCGCTGATTCTCGCCGGCGCCGGCAGCGGCAAGACGCGCGTGCTCACGACGCGAATTGCGTGGCTGCTGGCGACAGGTCAAGCGAGCCCGCTTTCCGTGTTCGCGGTCACCTTCACCAACAAGGCCGCCAAGGAGATGCTCACCCGGCTCTCCGCATTGACGCCCGTGAACACGCGCGGGATGTGGGTCGGCACGTTCCACGGCCTGTGCAACCGCATGCTCCGCGTCCACTATCGCGACGCCGGATTGCCGCAGCTCTTCCAGATCATGGACACGCAGGACCAGCTCGCGCTGATCAAGCGTCTGTACAAGGCGCACGGCATCGATGACGACCGCTTTCCGCCGCGGCAGTTGCAGGCGCTGATCAACGGCTCGAAGGAGGAGGGCTTGCGGCCGAATCAGGTCGAGGCGCACGACGGATTCACGCGCCGCCAGGTCGAGCACTTCGCGCTCTACGAAGAGGCGTGTCGCCGCGACGGCGTCGTCGACTTCCCCGAGCTGTTGTTGCGCACCTTCGAGCTTCTCACGCGGCACGACGCGCTGCGCGAGCACTACCAGCGCCGCTTCTCGCACCTGCTGGTCGACGAATTTCAGGACACCAACGCGCTTCAATATCGGTGGCTGAAACTTCTGGCCGGGACGCATACGGCAGTGTTTGCGGTCGGCGACGACGACCAGTCGATCTATGCCTTCCGCGGCGCCAACGTCGCCAACATGCAGCACTTCGAACGCGATTTCGCCACGCCCGACGCACCGGTGAAGCTCGTCAAGCTGGAGCAGAACTATCGGTCGCACGGTCATATCCTCAACGCTGCGAACGCATTGATCAAGCACAACCAGGGCCGGCTGGGCAAGAACCTGTGGACCGCGGACGCGCCGGGCGAACCGCTGCGCGCGTTCGCGGCGCCATCCGACGTCGACGAGGCGGCGTTCATCGTCGACGTCGTGAAAAGCCTCGTCGACGAAGGGATCTCGCCCGCCGAGATCGCGGTGCTGTATCGTTCCAACGCGCAGTCGCGCGTGCTCGAGCACGCGCTCTTCAACGCCGGGATGCCTTATCGCGTCTACGGCGGCATGCGCTTTTTCGAGCGCGCCGAGGTCAAGCACGCGCTAGCGTACATGCGTCTGCTCGCGGCGCCCGGCGATGACGGCGCGTTCCTGCGGGTGGTCAACTTTCCGCCGCGCGGGGTCGGTGCGCGGACGCTGGAGACGCTGCAGGACAAGGCGCGCGCGGCGGGGACGAGCCTATGGCAGTCGGCGTGCACGACGCCCGTGGCCGGCAAATCCGGTGCGAGCGTCGCCGCGTTCCTGAAGCGGATCGAGGCGATGCGCACGGCGACTGCCGGGCTGCCGCTCTCCGAAACGGTCGAGCACGTCGTGCACGCGAGCGGGCTCAACGCGCATTACGCGGCGGAGAAGGACGGCCAGGAGCGCATCGAGAACCTGCAGGAGCTGGTGAACGCAGCCGAGAGTTTCGTGCGCGAGGCCGATTTTCAGGTCGCCGGCGAAGCGGAGGTCGAGACCGGCGACGCGCTGACCGCATTCCTGGCCCACGCGGCGCTCGAAGCCGGCGAGACGCAGGCTGCCGAGGGCCGCCCTGCGTTGCAGTTGATGACCGTGCATTCGGCGAAGGGCCTCGAGTTCCACACCGTGTTCGTCACCGGGCTGGAGGAAGGTCTCTTCCCGCACGAGAACAGCATGTCGGAATACGACGGCGTCGAGGAGGAGCGTCGCCTCGCCTATGTCGCCATCACACGGGCGCGACGGCGGCTCTACCTCACGCACGCGCAGAGCCGGATGCTGCACGGGCAGCTCCGGTACAACGTCGCCTCGCGCTTTCTCGACGAGCTGCCGGCAGCGCTGGTCCGCTGGCTCTCGCCGCAGCGCGCCGACACCCCGCCGGCGCGCGAGCCGGCGTTCGGCGCGGCGCGCTACGATGCGCTCGCGGACCGGCCCGGATGGCGCATCGGGCAGAGCGTGAAGCACGCCAAGTTCGGTCTGGGCATCATTATCGACGCCGAAGGCCGCGGCACCGACGCGCGCGTGCAGGTGAATTTTCGCAACGCCGGCGTGAAGTGGCTCGCCCTGGAATACGCCAAGCTTCAACCAGCCTGACCGGGCACCGCAAAGCTGCTGCGCAGGACCGGCTGCCGCGTTGTGCTCATTGGCCACTGAGCGCTCGGCGCTCGCCATGCTTCTTTTGTACTATCTCGCGCCTCGCTGCGGGACGCCTTGCACTCGGCCCTGCTCGCGTCGCTTTTCAGTATCCTGTCAAAGCATTGTCTCGGGGCTGTTTAATGCCGGCGGCTCGTCGGCGTGGAAAAGATCTCGGTACGCGACGTAGTCGGCGATCTGGAACGTCGCGAGAAAGACGAGCATGTACGGAAACACCAGGGCCACGGCGATGATCGGTCCCAGACTCTCGCCCAACAGGCCCGCCATCGTCGCGCCCAGCAGAGGCAACACGCCGCCGTAGAAGAGCACGACAAGCCCGAACACTCCGACTGGCCGCCAATTGACGAGTGCGGCGCGCAGGCTCGTCCAGAGCGCAGACAGTGCGCTGGCGTCGTGAAACACGACCAGCGCCGGGGCGAACCACAGCGCGAGCAGCGTCGGTAGTGCGCACACGGTGCCGAACAGAAACGCGAGCTGCAGCCGGCCGCTTCGTTGCAGCTCTTCGCTCGGTTTTTCGCCGCTGGAGAACCAGGCGATCAGCGCTCCACCGTCGACGAGTGAGGTTGCCGATACCGCGAGCGTCATTCCGCCGAAGAAGACGAGGCCCAGCGGCAGCAGTGCCCAGAGGTTGCTCCGGAAGCCGCGGAACAAGTCCGCGAGCGCCGGCCTGCCGCCGCGCTCCTGGCTCCACGCGGCGGCGAGAAAGCCGACGGCAAACGCCGGCTTCAGTACCGATGCGGCGAGCTTGCCGAGCGAAGGCCACGGTCCCAGCTCCGCGAACGCCACCAGCACGTAATAGGCGACGAGCAATAGCAACCACGGCAGCGGCGCCGCGCGGAACATCGCGTGCGCACGACGCATCCAGAAGATGCCGCGGCGCGCATCGCGGCGCACGAACGGGATCGCGGTCGGTAGCGCGGCGGGCGGCGTCACAAGTCGGGAAAGCGCGGTTCGGCCGCGACGCGGCTCTTCAGGATGCGCTCGAACGCCGCCGGGTCGTGCGCGTGAGTGAGTTCGCCCGGTCGCGGCAAATGCAGGTCGTAGAGACGCGACAGCCAGAAGCGCAGTGCGGCGGCGCGCAGCAAAGGACCCCAGAGCGCGCGCTCCTCGAAGGCTAGCGGGCGCACGGCATCGTACGCGCCGACCAGTGCGCGGACGCGCCCCGGCTCGAGGTCCCCCGACTCCGCGTCGTCCGGCGCGACGCACCAGTCGTTGACGGTGATCGCGAGATCGTAGGCGAGCGCGTCGGTCGCAGCGAACCCGAAGTCGATGATGCCGGCGACGCGGTCACCGACGAAGAGCACGTTGTCGCAGAACAGGTCACCGTGGATCGCGGCGCGTGGCAGCTTCGCCTTGGCGAACCCGGCCTGGTACTTGAGCTCCGCGGCGACCAGCGCATTTTGTTCCGGCGACAGCTGCGGGCGCACCGCGCGCGCCGCCTGCCGCCACCAGCCGGGACCGCGCCGGTTGGCCAGTCGTCCGCGGTACTGCTTCGCCGCGACGTGCAGCCCCGCGAGCGCACGACCGACCGCAGCGCAATGCGGCACGTCAGGGTGCAGGACGGGCGCGCCGTCGAGACGCGCGACCAGCCCGGCGGGCTTGCCGTTGAGGAAACTCCATAGTGCACCCGTGCGGTCGGGCTCGGGCGCGGGGGCCATCACTCCGGCGCGCGCGAGATGCGCCATGAGGTTGAGGTAGAAGGGCAGTTCTTCCGCCGGCAGGCGCTCGTAGAGCGTCAGCACGTAGCGGCCCTTGTCCGTCGTAAGGAAGTAATTGGTGTTCTCGATGCCGGCCGCGATCGGCTCGAACGCGTGGACTGCGCCCAGCGCATAGCGCGTGAGCCATGCGGCCAGATCCTCGGCGGTGACGGCGGTGTAGACCGACATTCTCCAACGCGACCGCATGGCTGCGGCCGCGATCTCCCATGCGGGCTCGAGTTAGTTCAGAACGAGAACAGCACCCACAACGGGACCCTGAGCCCCGTATCGAGGCTGTCGCGGCGGATGAACGTACCATGGGCGCCGTCGGCGACGAGGTAATACGGGCGGCCATGTCGGGGCGTGACCTTGACCATCGTCAGCCGCCCGCCGACGCGATATTCCTCGATGGTCTCATTCTCGCGCCGGACGATCGTGATCTGCGGCTCGAGCTCCGGATCGTTGGTGATCTCGGCGGGCGGGGGCGGTAGCTCAGGAAGCGGCTCGAGCTTCGGAGGCGGCGGCGCCTTTTGCGCGGCGGCTGTCAGCGCGACGCCGACAGCGACTACGACAAACACCGTAGCGAAGAGGTTGCGCATGGTGCGGTCTTGCCGGGCCTCAATCCATTCTAGCAGAGCGCGGAGCCGCCGACGACTCCGACAATAGACAATACCTTAGAGGTTCAGCATCTTGTCACGTTCCGCACGCGTCGGCTGGAATCCGCGGCTCTCGTAATAGTCGAAAATCGCTTCGACGATCGCCTCGGGCTCGTCGATGATTTGCATCAATCCGAGGTCGGCGGCGCTGATCATGCCCTCGCCGACCAGCTTGTCGCGCATCCAGTCGAGGAGCCCGCGCCAGAACTCGCCCCCGACCAGGATGATCGGGATCTTGCGGCTCTTTCCGGTCTGCACCAGCGTAAGGCATTCGGTGAGCTCGTCGATCGTTCCGTAGCCTCCGGGCATGACGACGTAGGCGGAGGCGAAGCGCACGAACATCATCTTCCGCGCGAAGAAGTAGCGGAAGTTGATGCCGACGTCCTGATAATCGTTGCCGGTCTGCTCGTGCGGCAGCAGGATGTTCAGGCCGATGGCGGGCGAGCGCCCGCCATGCGCGCCGCGGTTAGCCGCTTCCATCGTTCCGGGGCCGCCGCCGGAAATCACGGCGAAGCCCGCATCGGACAGCAACCGCGCGATCCATTCGGCCTTGCCGTAGTAAGGATCATCGGGCTTGATGCGCGCGCTGCCGAACATGCTGACCGCAGGGCGCACGCCGCGCAGGCGCTCGGTCGCGACCGCGAATTCTGCCATAATGCCGAGCACCCGCCACGCTTCCTGCCCGTTGGTCGAGTACATTTCCTGAGGGTCGATCAACTCGGGAATCTTGCTTGTCAGAATCATGCTTGGGGGCCTCTAACACCGTGAAACACGTATGCGTTGCTGGCCGCAAACGGCCGCTGGCGCGGCGCAGGGCGCAGCGAATAGTGGAGCCTATTCGCAAGCCCGGCAACAATGCTCGCGGCCGCGCAGTTGGCAAATGAGGCCGCAACCCGAAGGGCTGGCCGCGATTTGGGCCCACCCGCTTTGTCGCAAGCCACTTGCTTGGGGCCTACCAAGCGGCGTGGCTTGCTCCGCGCGCTTGAGCCCAAATCGTGCCAGCGCATAACGCGTCTCACGATGTTAGAGGTCCCAGACTCGTTCTGGTTGACGGCTCGTCGTATCTGTACCGCGCGTTCCACGCTCTGCCTGACCTGCGCACCTCGCGCGGCGAGCCGACCGGCGCGATTCGGGGCGTCGTCGCCATGTTGCGCCGATTGGTGATCGACGGCAACCCGGAATACTTCGCCGTCGTATTCGACGCGCCCGGCAAGACCTTCCGCGACGACTGGTATCCGCAATACAAGGCGAACCGGCCGCCGATGCCGGAGAGCCTCGCGCTCCAGATCGCTCCCCTTCACGAGCTGATCCGCGTTCACGGCTGGCCGCTGTTGATGGTCGACGGCGTCGAGGCCGACGACGTCATCGGAACACTGGTACGGCAGGCGGAAGCCCGCGGCATCGAGTGCGTGGTCTCCACAGGAGATAAGGATCTCGCGCAACTGGTCACGCCGCGCGTCGCGCTGGTCAACACGATGAGCAACGAAGCGCTGGATGAGGCGGGTGTGGTCGCCAAGTTCGGCGTGCGCGCCGACCAGGTGCTCGATCTGCTGACGCTGACCGGCGATGCGGTCGACAACGTGCCGGGCGTGTCCAAGGTCGGTCCGAAGACCGCGGCCAAGTGGCTCGAGCAGTACGGCACGCTCGACAAGGTGATCGCGCACGCCGGCGATATCGGCGGGGTCGTCGGCGAGAATCTCCGCGCGGCGTTGACTTGGCTGCCGCAGGGCAAAAAGCTCCTCACGGTCAAGACCGACTGCGTATTGCCCTTCGAGCCCACCGAGCTGGTCCTGCGGCCCGCAGATGCCGCGGCGCTCAAGAAGCTCTACGAGCGCTTCGAGTTCAAGAGCTGGCTCAAGGACGTGACCGCAAGGACCGGTGCCGACCGTTCGGCGCCGAGTGTTGAGCCTGAACAACCTTCGGCACCTGCGCCGACTGCTCAACGACCAACGCCTGACCGCCTTTACGAGACAGTGCTCGATCAGGCGGCGCTCGACCGCTGGCTTGCCGCGATCGAGCGTGCCGATCTCGTCTGCTTCGACACCGAGACGACGAGCCTCGATCCGCTGCAGGCGCAGCTAGTCGGGCTCTCATTCGCGATCGAGCCCGGCAGCGCCGCGTACGTGCCGCTGGCGCATCGTTATACGGGAGCGCCGGCGCAGCTGCCGCTTGACGCCGTGCTCGCGCGACTCAAGCCTTGGTTTGAGAATCCGCGCGCGAAGAAGCTCGGGCAGAACGTCAAGTACGACCAGCACGTGCTCGCCAATCACGGCATCGCGCTCGCTGGAGTTGCGCACGACACGATACTGCAGTCGTATCTGCTGGAATCGCATCGGCCCCACGACATGGACAGCCTGGCGTTGCGGCATCTCGACGTGAAGACGATCACCTATGACGAGGTCACGGGGAAAGGCGCGAACCGGATCGGCTTCGAAGAGGTTGCGGTCGATCGCGCGACCGAATACTCGGCCGAGGACGCGGACATCACCTTGCAGCTTCATCGCGTGCTCTACCCGCGCGTGGCGGCCGACGTCGAGCTCAAGCACGTCTACGAGGCGATCGAGATGCCGACGCGCGAGGTGCTCTTTGGCATGGAGCGCACCGGCGTCCTGCTCGATCCGCGATTGCTCGCGGCGCAGAGCCGGGAGTTGGGCGAGCGGCTAGGTGCGCTGGAGCAGCGGGCGTTCCAGCTCGCAGGAGGGCCGTTCAACTTGGGCTCGCCGCGCCAGCTGGGCGAGATCCTGTTCGAACGGATGAAGCTACCCGTCGTGAGGAAGACCGCGACCGGCCAGCCGTCGACCGACGAAGACGTGCTGCAAGCACTCGCCGCCGACTATCCCCTGCCGAAGCTGCTGCTCGAGCACCGCGCGCTGTCGAAGCTCAAGTCGACGTATACCGACAAGCTGCCGCAGATGATCAATCCGCGCACGGGTCGCGTGCATACGAACTTCGCGCAGGCGACTGCGGTTACCGGACGGCTCGCCAGCACCGACCCGAACCTGCAGAACATCCCCGTGCGCACTGCGGAAGGCCGGCGCATCCGCGAGGCGTTCATCGCCCCGGCCGGACACGTGCTCGTGTCCGCCGACTATTCACAGATCGAGCTGCGGATCATGGCGCACCTGTCCGGCGACGCTTCGCTCATGCAGGCGTTCGCCGCGGGCGAGGACATTCACCGGGCCACCGCCGCGGAGATATTCGGCGTGCCGATCGGCGAGGTGACGTCGGATCAGCGCCGGTACATCAAGGCGGTGAACTTCGGGCTCATCTACGGGATGAGCGCGTTCGGGCTGGCGGCGCAGCTCAACATCGAGCGCGCGGCGGCGCAGCAGTTCATCGACAAGTATTTCGCGCGCTATCCGGGCGTCGCGCAATACATGCAGCGCACGCGCGAGCTGGCACGCGCGCAGGGGTATGTGAAGACGGTGTTCGGGCGACGATTGTGGCTGCCGGACATCAACGCGGGCGGCGGCCCGCGGCGGCAGGGGGCCGAGCGCGCCGCGATCAACGCCCCGATGCAAGGGACAGCCGCCGACCTGATCAAGCTGGCGATGGTGGCCGTCCAATCGTGGCTCGACCGCGAGCGGCTCGGCTCGCGCCTGATCCTGCAGGTGCACGATGAGCTGGTGCTCGAGGTGCCCGAGACCGAGGCTCTCCGCTTGCAGGCCGAGCTGCCCAAGCTGATGACGGGCGTCGCGAGCCTCCAGGTGCCGCTGGTCGTCGATGTCGGTATTGGGCTCAACTGGGAGCAGGCGCATTAGCAGGCTGATGCATAACTGCTGCGCGAGCCGTCTGCTTTGTTGTGTCCTCGCTCTCCCCCCGCCGTACTTCTTCTGTACTGTCTTGGGGCTCGCTGCGGGTCCTCATTTGGCAACGGGGGCGCTTGGGGCTGCTCGCTACGTCTCTTGAGACGGCTTCTGGCGACGCGGGCCCCCTCCGGGGCACTGAAGGCGAGCGCTCGCGATTCGCGCCGGCACGCCCGACCGCTGGTGACCCTGCCGAGGCCGTTCGTAAGCTTCCAACCCCTAACCGGGGGCGCGCACGTTAAGTTAGCTCGTCGATCATTCTTCGCGTACTGCGACTTCCTTGCTCGCTCCCGCCCACATCGGTCACTTGGCGATGCTCCGCTCCCTCATCAAGGAGGCGGCGGCGGAAGGCAGCCTCGATCATTCGCTGGCCGCGGATACCCCGGGGGCGATCGAGTTCTTCGCGCGGTTGAAGCGCGCGCTGGTCAGCGGTTACTTCGTCGAACACGACCCAAAAACCGGCCGCCTCGAGTCGGTCGCGGTGCCGGGGTATGTGTTCTGGTCCGACGACCGGAACAGTGGCACGCCCCCGGTCGGCTTCGGGCTGTTTCGCGCGTTGGAGGGCGGGTACGAGCTCTGGCTCGCCGGGCTCGAACTTGGCCGGCGCGGCGGCGGCCACGGACGGGCGCTCCTCAAGGCACTCTTTAGCACGCCACCCGGAAAGAAGACCTGGGTCGTGCGGATCCCGCGCGGATCACGCTACGGCGCGGCGGTACAACACTTGCTGGAGCCTTACGAATTCGACCACGCCGGCGACACCGCGCGCCTGCGCTGGTTCGTCCGCCGCAATGCCCCGGCCGCGGTCACGGCTCGCGTAAGCGGCGCGCTGGGCCGGCACCCGCCGCTCAATTGAATTGAGTTGAGGCGGGCGCGTGTGACCGGTCGGGCTACGCGCTGCCTTTGTCCTCGAAGATGTCGCAGTACGACGCGTAGACGGTCGCGATCGTCACCGGGGCGAGCACGAGCCAGCCCAGCCCGAACGGTATCGTCGCAATAATCGCGAGCACGATGCCGATCACTCCGTAGACCAGGAACGGAATGATATTCCGCAGGCAGCCGCGGAACGAAGCCGCGAGCGCCGCGCCCGGGGTCAACCCGCCGAGCATGACCAGCGCCGGCGCGAACCAGATCGCCATCACCAACGGCAGCAGCAGGAGCAGAAAAAACAGGAGCCCGAGCAGGACCGCGACGACCACGCTTCCGAAGGCAACACCCGTCTGCGAGGGGTCGGCCGCACCGGTGAGCATGCCGAGGATCGCGACCCCGAAGATGGCGATCATCATCCCGGCGACGATGAGCGTGATCAGGATCGCCAGGCCGGTGTAGATCAGACCGACGATGACCAGCGGCCCGGTGCGCTGGCTGAAGCCGCCGAACAGGTGACTGACCAGCAGCGGATTGCCGCGGTCGAGCGCGCGGCATCCGAGCATGAGGCCGCCGGCGAACACAGGATAAAGAATCTGCAGCGCCAGCGAGCCAACAACGGGAATGATCACGCCGACGACGTTGATGATGATGAGGATGATGATCACGACCAGCCACACGCCGACGCTGGGCGTGAACAACCGCCAGCCCTCGCCCCACCAGGACGCGCCGCGACCGGCGTCGACCGTGCGCGGCTCGAGCGCTGCGCTGCCCGCAGGCGAACTCCCCGCGCCGGATGCGGTTGGTGTGAATTCGTTCGCCATTGCTTTTCTCCCCTGACCTGGGCTCGTGCCCAACGGACCGAAACCGAGTACGGCGCGACGCTGACCGAACAAAGTAGGCGCGTTCGGCTCGCCGCACCGATCGTCGTCCGCCGACTGAAAACCTTAGCATATCGGACAGCGCCGCAGTAGCCGCGATGCGGGCAAGTCGTATGCGAGTCGCGCGCCGGCTGAATCGCCAGCGAGATGGACCATGGTCGCGGCGGCGATCCGACGGACGAGATCGTCCGGCGCGCGTTCGTGCACGAGCCACGTCCGCTCGGCCGTCGTACGGCGGGGAACGAAGCCGCCCTCGCCCAGCAGCCGGGCGGCGATCTCGCCACCGAGGCTGGTGCGGTTGCAGCACGCTAGCTGAGCAAGCTTGCCAACAGCAGGTGGCCGACGCGGGCCGGCTCGAGCGGCGCAGCCATGAACATTATGACAATGTCATTAACCGCCGGTTCCCGGGAAGACGCCTATCGGGCCCAATCGTCGCGAATCCCGGACGCACCTGGGCGCCCGCGCGCAGGGGGCTTGATTTCAAACGCGCGGCGCTCTATTATTAGCACTCGCTAGCGACGAGTGCTAACAAGGCGCTACGATCTGGGTATCGGGCTTGCCGCACCCCCGGCAAGCGAACCAACGCATTGATTATTAGTAAAATTTTATGGAGTGAGCACTGACATGAAGATGAAGATCCGTCCTTTACACGATCGCGTGATCGTCAAGCGGCTCGAGGAGGAACGCAAGTCGGCCGGCGGCATCGTAATCCCCGACACCGCGGCAGAGAAGCCCTCTCAGGGCGAAATCATGTTCGCCGGACCCGGCAAGACCGACGACAACGGCAAGCTGATCCCCATGGGGGTCAAGGTCGGCAACAAGATCCTCTTCGGCAAGTATTCTGGCCAGGAATTCAAGATGGACGGGCAGGATCTGCTGCATATGCGCGAAGACGACATCATCGGGATTATCGGCTGAAGCGGCCGCACGATCACATCACAGCATTGAGGAGCAGCAAAAATGGCAGCCAAAGACGTACGCTTCGGTGAAGGCGTCCGCAACAGAATGTTGAACGGGGTGAACATCCTCGCCAACGCCGTCAAGATTACGCTCGGCCCCAAGGGCCGCAACGTCGTGCTCGAGCGCAGCTTCGGCGCGCCGACGATCACCAAGGACGGCGTGTCGGTGGCGAAGGAAATCGAGCTCAAGGACAGGTTCGAGAACATGGGCGCGCAGATGGTCAAGGAAGTCGCGTCCAAGACCTCCGACGTTGCCGGCGACGGCACGACCACCGCCACGGTGCTGGCGCAATCGATCGTGACCGAAGGCATGAAGTATGTCGCCGCGGGCATGAACCCGATGGACCTGAAGCGCGGCGTCATGCTCGCGGTCGAGCACGTTGTGGCCGATCTCAAGAAGCGCTCGAAGAAGGTCAAATCGAACGACGAGATCGCGCAAGTCGGCACCATCTCGGCGAACGGTGATACCTCGATCGGCAAGATGATCGCCCAGGCGATGGCGAAGGTCGGCAACGAAGGCGTGATCACGGTTGAAGAAGCTAAGAGCCTCGACACCGAGCTTGAAGTCGTCGAAGGCATGCAGTTCGACCGCGGCTACATCTCGCCGTACTTCGTGACGAACGCAGAAAAGATGGTGGCCGAGCTCGAAGAGCCCTACATCCTGATCCACGAGAAGAAGCTGTCGAGCCTGCAGCCGATACTGCCGATCTTAGAGACGATCGTGCAGACCGGCCGTCCGCTCCTTATCATCGCCGAAGAAATCGAAGGCGAAGCGCTGGCGACACTCGTCGTCAACAAGCTGCGCGGCGGCCTCAAGGTCGCGGCAGTGAAGGCGCCTGGCTATGGCGATCGCCGCAAGGCGATGCTCGAAGACATAGCGATCGTCACCAACGGAGAACTCATTTCGGAAGAGCTCGGCATCAAGCTCGAGAACGTGAAGATCGGCCAGCTTGGTCAGGCCAAGAAGGTGCGCATCACGAAGGACGACACGACGATCATCGACGGTTCGGGCAAGAAGTCCGAGATCCAGGCGCGCGTCGCCCAGATCAAGGCCCAGATTGAGGACACGACCTCAGACTACGACAAGGAGAAGCTGCAAGAACGCCTGGCGAAACTCGCGGGCGGCGTTGCGGTCATCCGCGTCGGCGGTGCGACGGAAGTCGAAGTGAAGGAGAAGAAGGACCGCGTCGATGACGCGCTGAACGCGACGCGTGCGGCGGTCGAAGAGGGCATTGTGCCAGGCGGCGGCGTGGCGTTGCTCTTCGCCTCCAAGTCGCTTGCGAACCTCCAGGTCGATGGCGACGATCAGAAGGCCGGCGTCAACATCGTCCGCAAGGCGATCCAATCGCCGATCCGTCAGATCCTCGAGAACTCGGGCGTTGAGGCCTCTCCGGTCGTCAACCGCTTGCTCGAAGGCAAGTCGGCGACCGCGGGCTTCGATGCGCAGAAGGAAGAGTATGTCGACATGATCGAGGCGGGCATCATCGACCCGACGAAGGTCGTGCGCACCGCTCTTCAGGATGCGGCGTCCGTTGCCGGCCTCCTGATCACGACAGAAGCCATGATCGCCGAGAAGCCCGAGTCCAAGAAGGGCGGCGGCATGCCCGGCGGCATGGGCGGCATGGGTGGCATGGATATGGATATGTGAAGCGCTTGCGAGGGCGCGCGCGCCCCGCAAAGCCTTAACCCCGCGAAGGCGGGATCCCAGCGAACAAAGCGAGGCCTCGGGCACATCCGGGGCCTTTTGCTTTACCTGCCTAGCCAAAATCGGATGTCGCATGTAGAGCCTTCGCAGCCCTCCGACGTGATGAGGTTCGCGATGCGTCGCTTCTTTGCATGTCTGGCCACTGTGTGCCTGGTCGGCGCCGCCCACGCCCGTCCCTACACGATCCCGAACACTGAAGTCCGCGATATCCACTCCAAGCTGACGGGTGCGGACTATGAGCTTTTCATCGCGACGCCTGCCGACTACCGGAAGTCCGGCAAATCCTACCCCGTCGTCTACCTGCTCGATGCCGACTATTCTTTCGCGCTTGTGCGCAACGTTGTTCAGCACTTCGTGGAACGCGAAGACTTGCCGCCGATGATCCTGGTCGCAATCGCCTATCCCGGAGCGGCGACCAATCGCGAGACCTACAAGATGAACCGGACGCGCGACTACACGCCGGTCTTTGCACCGGACGGCGGCTATGGCGCGGAGTATCAAAAGGTTTCGGGAGGCGGCGCGAAGTTCCGCGCCTTCATCGCGGCCGAACTCGCCCCCTACATCGAGAATCGCTTCCCCGCGCAGCCGGGTGATCGCACGCTCATCGGCCATTCCTACGGCGGCCTGTTTGCAACCTATGTGCTGCTCACCGAGCCCTCGCTCTTCAAACGCTACATCATCGTCAGCCCATCGCTCTGGTACTCGAAGCGCATCGCCTTTGCGATGGAGGAAGAAGCCGCGCAATCCGGCATTCGGCCGGACGCGCGGGTGTTCTTTGCCGTCGGTGCGCTCGAGAATTCCATCATGGCCGACGATTTGACCGAACTCGTCAAGAAGCTTCGAGGCCGCAACAATCCGCTTCTACGGACGGACATGCAGATCTATGGGGGAGAGCGGCACAACAGCGTCTTCCCGGGCGCCGTCACGCGCGGCCTTCTGACCGTATTCGACCGGCCGGAGACGCAGAGCACTACGCCGCAATCAGGCCGCGCGCCATAAGTGAAAGTGGATGCACTCGCGTTTGCCGCGCACAGCCGCTAGGCTTCCGAACTTCGTCGGCGCCATCACGGAAAGCGAAAACGTGATTCTCGATCCCACCTTGTTCGCAGCCTACCTCGCCGCGGCGCTTGCCCTGGCCCTGTCGCCAGGCCCCGACACGATGTTCGTGCTGGCCTCGAGCGCTTCCGGCGGCGCGCGGTCGGGTGTCGCCGCGACGTTCGGCATTTCAAGCGGCGCGCTCGTGCACGCAACGCTCGCGGCACTCGGGATCTCGGCGCTGATTGCCGCCTCGCCCCTCGCGTTCGATGCGTTGCGCATCGGCGGCGCGCTCTACCTCCTGTGGATCGGCTTGTTGGCGTTGCGCGACTTCGCGCGCAGCACCGCCGCGCCGGCGCCCGCGCCCGGCGAGCAAGCGTCCTGGGCCGCCTATCGCCGCGGTCTGCTGACCAACGTCCTCAATCCGAAAGTCGGCGTCTTCTATGTCGCCTTTCTTCCGCAATTTGCGAACCCGGATCTGGGCCACGTCCCATTGCAGATTTTTCTGCTCGGGCTCGCGCACAACCTGATCGGCACGCTTTGGCTGATCGCCCTTTCGCTGATTTCGGGTCGCGCTGCCGACGCCTTCGCCCGCGACAACCGCGTTCGCGCGTGGCTGAACGGCATTGCCGGCGTGGTCTATGTCGCGCTCGCCGTCCGCATCTTTCTGCTCGATCGCCGCCCGGCCTGAAAGCGAGGCGCCATGGATTACGCAAGCTATCTGAGACTCCCCCAGCTGCTTTCGAACCAGCAGATGGAAAGCGTCAAGCGGGGTTCGCCCGCCCATGACGAGATGCTCTTCATCGTCATCCATCAGACGTATGAGCTCTGGTTCAAGCAAATCCTCTTCGAACTGGATTTGATCCAAGCGATCTTCGGCGGCGCCGTCGTCGACGACGCCGACCTCGGCCGTGCCGTGCACGCGGCCGAACGGATCGTAAAGATCGAGCAGTTGCTTGTCGGCCAGATCGACGTCCTCGAAACCATGACGCCGATGGATTTCCTCGAGTTCCGCAATTTGCTGATCCCCGGCTCGGGTTTTCAAAGCGAACAGTTCCGCCTGATCGAAATTCGCTTGGGGCTCAAGCGCGACGCCAGGCTCGCCTTCAACGACACGAGCTTCGACGCAAGCCTGCCGCAAGACGCGCGGCGCCGCGTCCTCGACGCGGAAACCAAGCCGTCGCTGCGCGATCAGGTGGACGCCTGGCTGTCTCGCACGCCTTTCGTCGAAAGCGGCGCCTTTCAGTTCCGCGACGCTTACCGCTCCGCGCTCGACAAGCTGCTCTCCGACGACATGGACCTCATTCGCGCGCACCCCCATCTTTCGGCGGCGGAGAAAGAGGTCCAGCTCGGCTCGTTGCAGAAGTCGCGCGCCATGTTCGACGGCCTGCTCGACGACGCGCGTTATGCGGAGCTTCGCGCGCAAGGGGCCTGGACGTTTTCCAGGCGCGCGCTGCAGGCGGCGCTCTTCATATTCCTTTATCGCGATGAACCGGCCACACATGCCGGTTTCCGGATGCTCAAAGCCCTCATGGACATGGACGAGACACTGGCACTCTGGCGCATGCGCCACGCGCTCATGGTCTCGCGCATGCTGGGCCGCAAGGTTGGCACCGGCGGCTCGTCGGGCTACGACTATTTGCGCGCGACGGCCGACAAGCATCGCGCCTACAACGATCTCTTCGCAATCGCGACGTTCCTCATTCCGCGCTCGGCCTTGCCTGCTTTGCCCGAAGAGGTGCGCCAATCGATGCGTTATCGTTACGAGCAACACCCGTGAGCTGGAAGGAGCACTTCTCCCGCTCGATCGGGAGCAGCGGCGCGCCGTTGCACTTCGCCGCGCACAGCCATCATCCCTGGCCCGACGTAACGTTCGAGGCCCAGCAGCGATACTGGCTCGATTCGGCGGAGCTTTTGGACCGCAAATGGGAAAAAATCTTTGCCGAGACCATTCCCGCCGTGCAGCGCGCGATCGCCGGACACCTCGCGCTTCCCGATCCGGACACGATTGTCTTCGCGCCGAACACGCACAGTCTTCTCAACCGCCTGTTGTCGGCGACGCCCGTTCTCGCAAAGCACAACGTGCTGTCGACCGACAGCGAGTTCCACTCTTTCACGCGACAGATGGACCGGCTCGCCGAAGAGGATCTCGTCAACTTGGTGCGTGTGCCCGTCGAACCCTTCGCCACGTTCAAGGACCGTTTCGTCGCGCAACTCAAGCGCCGCGACGACTGGGACATTGTTTGGCTCAGCCACGTCTTCTTCAATTCGGGCTGGGTCAACGCGCACGATGATCTCATCGAGATCTTGGCGGCCATTCCCTCCGACGACACGTTCGCCGTCATCGACGGCTATCACGCCTTCATGGCCATTCCGCTCGACCTCGCCGCCATCGGCGGGCGCGCCTTCTACATCGCCGGCGGCTACAAATATGCGATGGCGGGCGAGGGCGCTTGCTTCATGCATTGCCCGCCCGACTACGGCCCCCGCCCGCGCGACACCGGCTGGTACGCCGAGTTCGGCGCATTGGAAGGCGCGCGCGAGGACCGGGTGGCCTACGGCGCCGATGGAAGCCGCTTTGCCGGCGCCACGTTCGATCCTTCGGGCCTCTACCGCATGAACGCCGTCATGACCTGGCTCGGCGACATCGGCCTCGACGTGAGAAGGATGGACGATCACTGCATCGCGCTGCAGCGCCGGTTCCTCAGGGACCTCGATGCCGCGTCGAACACGATCTCGAACCGAGACTTGATCGTCCGTGACGTCACGGCGTGCGGGCGCTTCCTGACTTTCCGAACACCGGACGCCGCGCGCATCGATCATGAACTCTCGGAGCGCAACATCATCGTCGATCACCGCAACGATCGCCTGCGCATCGGCTTCGGCATCTATCAAGACGAACCCGACGTCGACCGCCTTCTCAAGGCGCTGCGCACCGTCGCTTGATGAAGCGATCATACGCTGCGGCGTCGTCGATATCATCCAACACCGTGTCGAGCACCACGACGCCGCCGAGCCTGTGGACAGAGTCTTGGAGCGTGTGAACGCTCGACCACCGCACGCCGTCCAGGCGCGATTGCGTCAGCCGCGCCGGATGCCGCGCGCCGATCAGCCAATACCCGCCGTCTCGCGCCGGCCCAAGGACGAACGGCGCGGACCCAAGCGCGCGAAACGCCGCTGCGACGTGATCTGTCGTGAGCTCGGGGATGTCGCTGCCGATCACGACGGCGGGCCGCGAACCTGCGCCGCGCAACGCGCGTAACATGCGCCGCCCGAGATCGCCGTCGCCCTGATGCGTGAGCGCAGACCTGCCCGGCCACAACCCGCGCGCGGATGCCGCGCGATCCGGTGTGACGGCGAGGATCGTCTCCCAACGCGCGTCACCTCCCATTCGGCGAAACAAACCGGCAAAATTTGCGCGATAGAACCGCAGCGTCTCGGCCGCGCCGATGTCGCGCGCCAACCTCGTCTTCACCGCGCCGTAACGCGGCGCGCGCGCGAACACGATGACGAGTGGCTTAGCCATAAAGCTTGGCAAGACGCCGCGGCGAAACGCCCATGAAGTAAAGCGACAGCATCGACAGGTTCTTCACCGGGCGCCAAACGTAACCGTCGCGTTTGTAGCGCTCCGACGAGGTCGTGGCCGTTGCAGGCAGTTCGACCAGCTTGCTCTTCCCGATACGCCGCACGATGTCGACGTCTTCCATGATGGGAATATCGAGATACCCGACAAGCGATTGATAGAGAGTGCGCGACATCAGCAAGCCCTGATCGCCGTAAGGCAGGCCGAGCTTGCGCGCGCGCCAATTCGCCAAAACCTCGACCCGCCGTGCCGCGCTGGACGCATCGTCCAGTGCAAACGTGAAATAGGCGGCCCGCAAAGCGTTCCCTTTGCCGCGCATGAACGAAGCGACCGTCGTGCTCCAAAACGGTTCGAGCGTCGTGTCGGCGTGCAGGAACAAGAGCCAGCGCCCCGATGCCTCCTTCGCGCCGCTTGAAAGCTGCGACCCGCGCCCGCGCGCGACGCTCAGAACCCGTGCGCCGGCCGCCGTGGCTTTGGCGACCGTATCGTCGTCCGAGTTCCCGTCCACGACGATCGTCTCGACCGCCATGATCTCGCGCGCCTCCTCGAGCGCGCCCAGGGTCTCGCCGATGCGCGTCCCCGCGTTCAGCGTCGGCACGATGATGCTCAGATCGATGGCGCCGTTGCCCTTCATGACGCCACTCTCTGCCACGCCCGCCGTCGCCAGACCAGTTGCGCTGACGGCAGGTCGCCAAAGAAATGTGAGTTCCAGGCCCCGAACGGGGCACGTCGCGCTCAAGTTGAGCCCCGGCCCACGCTCAATTCGCCCTTGCTTCCGCTGCCGGCTTGCTCCCAATTTCAGCCCAACCCGACATGGGAAGCTCAAGCCCAATGACCAAACCCTATCGCCTGTTCGGCGCCGAACTCTCGCCCTATTCGGTCAAGGTGCGATCCTACTTTCGCTACAAGAACTTGCCGTTTGAGTGGCTGCGCCGCTCGCCCGCGACCGAGGCCGAGTTCCGCGCCCACGCCAAGGTGCCGCTGATCCCGCTCGTGATCACGCCCGAGGGGCAGGGCATCGGCGACTCGACGCCGATCATCGAACACTTCGAAGCGCACGTGCCTGCGAACACGCTGTCGACCGGCGACCCGGTCGCCGACTTCATCTCGGCGTTGATCGAGGAATACGCCGACGAGTGGATGAACAAGGCGATGTTCCACTATCGCTGGACCTACGAACCCGACCGCAAGTCGGGCGCCGAGCGCATCGCGCGCATGATGGTGGGCGATGAGGCGCCGGCCGAACAGCTGGAAGGCGCGGCCAAGATGATCAGCGAGCGCATGGTCCCGCGCCTTCGCTTTGTCGGCAGTCACGAAGGCACGCGCGAGCAAATCGAGCGCTCCTTCCGCCGCGTGATCGACATCGTGGAGCGCCACCTCGCCTCGCGTCCCTATCTTTTCGGCGCCCGCCCGGCCCTTGCCGATTTCGGCCTCTGGGGCCAGCTCTATGAGCTGTGGAGCGATCCCACGCCCGGCGCGTTGATGAAGTCGGGCCACCCGCGAACCTGCGCCTATGTCGAACGGATGCTGAACCCGAAGGCCGAGGGTCCGTTCGAAAAATGGTCGGCGCTCGAACCGACGCTGTTGCCGCTGCTGAAGGATGAGATCGCGGGCATCTTCTTTCCATGGAGCCACGGGAATGCCGCGGCGCTTGCGAAAGGCGACGAGAGCTTCACGGTCACGCTTGAAGGTGCTGCCTTCAGCCAGCAGCCGCAGAAATACCACGCGCGTTCTCTTGCGGCGCTGAAGGAGAAGTATTATTTGGTTACCAATAGGGTGGACCTAGACGCAGTGCTCGGCCGCGCGGGCTGCCTGAAGTGGCTCAAGGAAGCCTGAAGAAGAACGAACCAAAGGAGAACGACAATGGGCGACCTCATCGGCGGTTTGATCGCGCTTTTCATTTGGCTGCTGATCATCCCCATCGTCCTTCTTGCGGTGCTTCTGGCGTTCGCGGCCGCCGGTGTCGGCATTGCGATTGCGCTCGCCGCAGCCGTCATCGGCATCGCGTTGCATCTGTTCTTCTGGGCGCTGCCGTTCCTCATCGTCTTCGGTCTGATCTGGTTGATCTTCCGCCCGTCGAGCCGCCAAATCGCGCGCCAGTAGGCCCTTTTCTTCTCGGCCATCCTCATTAGGGTGTCCCGCGATACGGGGCGCTCCTATGAACTTCATAAGCGACAACACCGCTGGCGCGCCGCCTGAGATTCTGGCGGCCCTCGCACGCGCGAACGAAGGCACCGCGGGAAACTACGGCGACGACGACATCACGGCGCGCCTCGGCGAAAAACTCTCAAGAGTCTTCGAAAAGGCGGTTGCCGTCTTTCCGGTCGCGACCGGCACCGCCGCGAACTCGCTCGCGTTGGCGACGCTCACGCCGCATTACGGCGCCATGCTCTGCCACGAAGGCGCGCACATCTATGAAGACGAATGCGGCGCGCCCGAGTTCTTCTCGGGCGGCGCGAAGCTCGTCCCGATCGCCGGCGCGCACGGCAAACTGACGCCGCAAGCGATCAAAGCGGCGCTCGCTCACTTTCAGCGCGGCGTCGTCCACCACGTCCAGCCGGCGGCGATTTCGCTCACGCAAGCGACCGAACGCGGCACCACCTACTCGGTCGCCGAGGTCGAAGCAATTGCGCGCGTCGCGAGGAAGGAAGGCCTGTCGCTGCACATGGACGGCGCGCGCTTTGCCAACGCGCTCGCCTTTCTGAAGTGCACGCCCGCCGCCATCACGTGGAAAGCGGGCGTCGATGCTATGTCTTTCGGCGTCACCAAAAACGGCGCCCTGGCCGCGGAGGCCGTGATCTTCTTCGATCCGGCGCGCGCGGCCGATGTGCAATATCGGCGCAAACGTGCCGGCCATCTCTTTTCGAAGATGCGGTTCCTCTCAGCCCAGATCGAAGCGATGATCGACGACGGCCTGTGGCTGAGGCTCGCGGGCCACGCGAACGCGATGGCCGCGCGGCTTGGGCAGGGCGTTGCGGACTTGCCGGGTTTCGCGCTCGAACACCCCGTCGAAGCGAACGAAGTCTTCGCTCGCCTTCCTTCCAAAGCGGCGATGGAATCGATTCTCGCGGCAGGCGCAAAGTTCTACCCGTGGGGCCCGATCACGGACCGCCCTCTGGTCCGCCTGGTCTGCTCCTTCGCGACGCGCGAGGCCGAAGTGGACCAATTCCTCGCCGCCGCCAAGCGTGCCGCCTAGAGCCCCGCAAACCAGCATCAAGTGACTGCCGGAGACGGCGGAGAGAGTGCCGCCTCCGGCAACCGAGACCGAAGGCGGCGGGACAATCCGCCTCCGGTTGCCGAAATATCTGGTGGTTACTTCGGCATCAGAACGCGATCGATCGAGTGGATGACGCCGTTCGACTGGATGACGTCATAGACGCTGATGTTGGCGGCAGCACCCGTCGCGTCTTTGATGACGATGTTGACCGTGCCGTTCAGTTCGGCCGTCAGCGTTCCGCCGGCAACCGTCTTGAGCATCGCCTTGCCGCCGCCCTTTTTGATCATATTGCGCAGATCGTTGTAGGTCAGGCGCGCTGGCACGACGTGGTAAGTCAGAATGCCGGTCAACGTGCCTTTGTTCTCGGGCTTCAGCAGCGTTTCGACCGTACCGGCCGGCAGTGCCGCGAACGCCGCGTTCACCGGCGCGAACACCGTGAACGGACCCTTGGTCTGCAGCGTGTCGACGAGGCCCGCGGCCTTGACCGCGGCGACGAGCGTGGTGTGATCTGCGGAGTTGACCGCGTTCTCGATGATGTTCTTGGTCGGATACATGGCCATGCCGCCGACCATGACGTCGGCGAAGGCCGCGCCGCAAAGAAGCATCGACGCGGCAAACGCGGCCGCAAGTGTTTTGCGAGCGAAGGACATTGTGTTTCTCCTCAAAGAATGGACAAGGGTTGAGCGATGCCGGAAAGCGAAATGCCTTCCGGCCCGGTTGCACCCGATGGATGTCGGGAACGGCGTCGAACGTGTGCGGATGGCCTCTCTCGTTTGCGGGCACCGCATTCGTCCTCGGCAGTCGGCGGGTGATACGCAGGCTTTTTGAATTGGGTTGGTCGCGGCGGGCGGAATCTGCTCACGACGCCGTGAAGCGGGACGTCCGCATGCAGCTGTTGTGACGAGGGACCCAACTCGGCCGTGGCGCTGATCTGATCGCGCTCTGCTGGCGTAACCCCACTTCTGCCCCGCAAGAACGTCCGTATGCCGCGCTTAACCACAGCGCGAACCGTGACACCGTTGCATCACCCAGATTGTAAGGCTCCAACCTGGGCCACGAGCACTTATCTCCGCGTTGACACAAACCCAAAACATACCGCATCATCGAAAGTAGGTATCGAGAGGGCAGAAACACGCTCTTGCGTAGCGTTTCTGTTGCAATGCACAAGACGTAGGGCATACCGCCTTCTCGAAAATGGGGGATTGCTTGTTGGGGCAGACGCCGAGTGGCGCCACAAGACCTTGCGACGATGCAGGCGTTGGCGCCCGGCGATCAGGACCCGCGCGTCCCCTCTTGCACCCCATTGGCGCCGTGCCGACGCGAAAGCCGCGTCCGCGCCGCACGCACGATTCAGATAGCTGCGAAATCATCGGGAGGTGGCTGAGCAGCTGAACGATTGCGCCGATCTCACAACCAAGGACGAGACGGCGATGGTGGGGGGAAGTCCATGTTTAGGCGTGCAAGTCTGTATTCGGCGTCACCGTTGGTGGTGGCCCTAGCTCTTTCATTTGCGGCATCCGCGTCGGCCCAGCCCGCCGCGCCGCCTGTGCCGGCCGTCACCGGTCCCGTCGAAAAGGTCGTCGTCACCGGCTCGCACATCAAGAGAACGCGAGAAAGCACCGCGCTCCCCGTTGACGTGGTGACGGCCGAAGATCTGGAGAAGGAAGGCGCGCCCACGATCGTCGAGGTCGCCAAGGGTTTGTCCGTCTCCAATGGCGTCATCGGCGACACCAACCAGTTCGATGCGCGTGCGCAAGGCTCGGAGGGAACGGCCTCGATCAACTTGCGCGGGCTTGGACCGCAAAGAACGCTGATCCTGCTCAACGGACGGCGCCTTGCGCTCAATCCGTTCGGGTTGGCCGGCCAGGGCATTGTCGACACCAACGTTCTTCCCGTCGCCGCACTCGATCGAATCGAAGTGCTGAAGGACGGGGCGGCCGTGACTTACGGCTCCGACGCGATCGGCGGCGTGGTCAATTTCATCACCAAGCGCAACTATGACGGCGCATACGGCGCCGGCGACTGGCGCGTCATCAGCGGCGCAGACGGCGATTATTCATTGCGCGGCGCCTACGGCTTCAACACCGAGAAGATGGATGTCTTCCTGTCGGTCGGCTACCAGCATCGCAGCGAACTCGACACGCTCGAGCGCAATTTCACGCAGAGCCAGTATCTGCAAAATCCGGAAGGTGGTTATTCGGCCGCCGGCAATCCCGGCACATTCTTGAGTTCGATCGGAACCATATTCCGCGACCCGCAATGCGCGGCGCTCGGCGGCACGCCGGGTTTCAGCGGCACGACGCAGGTCTGCCAATCACAGTACATCGACTACGACAACCTTCAGGAAGAGGAGAACAAGCTTCAGGTGTTCGGCTCGGTCGGCATCGACCTGTCGGCGCATGATCGGTTCTTCGTCGACGTGCTGGTCGCGACCACGGACGTTCCGCATTGGGAGACGACGCCGTCTTACGCGATCCTCTCCACGCCCTCGATCGAGGCGCAGCAAGTTCCCGCCGTGCCGGCATTCATGGCGAACCGCTTCTTCGTCCCGCCGACGAACCCAGGTCTGGCCAACTTCGTTTTGCAGAACCCGACCTTCGCGGGCGCGTTGGCGGGCGGCGCTGCGGTTCTCGCGCCGGCGGCAAGACCACTCTTCCTCGGCGGCAACCCGTTGTTCGGCAATGGCGGCCAAAATGCGTATCGCTATTATGAGGCCGAGCGCGTTTCGGGCGGGTTCGAGGGCGACATCACCGAGCACCTCGCTTACCAATTGGATCTGACCTATAGCCGCCAGAGATCGAGCCGCAACGGGTGGGACACGCTGACCGACCGCTATGCTCTCGCGCTGCGCGGCTTCGGCGGACCGAATTGCGATACGCAACCGAACACGCCGGGAATCCAAGGGCCGGGCGGCGGCGCGCCGGTCGCGGGCGCAAACGGGTGCCAATGGTTCAATCCGTTCAGCAACGCGATCCAACGCAACGCAATCGACGGGCAAGTGAACCCGCAATTCAACGCCACGTTCGCCAACGATCCGGCGGTGATCGATTGGTTCTTCAAGGAGTTGAGCACGGATCAAGAGGCCGACCTGTTCGTCGCCGACGGCATCATCACCGGCGATACGGGCTTCCACTTCTGGGCCGACGATTCGATCGAGTACGCCTTCGGTGCGCAGTACCGCAGGGACTCGTTCCAGGCCGACTACAACGATCTTGCCAACTCCTTGGTGAGCCCTTGCGTCGCCTCGGTCGACTTCTTCAACAACGTCTGCACTGGCGCGGCGCGTAACGGACCCTTCGTGTTCTTGGGGGTGGCGACGCCGGTCGATCTCAACGGCAGCGTCTATGCGCTCTACACCGAGTGGTCGTTGCCGATCACCAACAAGTTCAATATTCAGGCTGCGGCGCGCTTTGAGGACTACGGCGGCGATGTCGGTTCGACCTTTGATCCGAAGGTCTCCGCCCGTTGGCAGGTGGCGCCGTGGCTTGCGCTGCGCGGCTCGGCCGGCTCGACGTTCCGCGGTCCGCCGCTCGTGCAATTGGCGCCGAACAACATCACGTCGCTGCAATCGGTGCTCGGCACGTTCCGCGCCATCGATATCGGCGGCAATCCGCTGCTCACGCCGGAATCGGCCGACACCTTCAGCGTCGGCGCGATTCTCGACTTCAAGTGGTTCCGCGGCTCGATCGACTATTGGGGCTTCGACTTCTCGAACCCGATCATCGGCGAACCGATCGGAGGCATCATCGCGGCCGTGTTCCCGAACGGTCCGGCACCGGCGGCCAACAACTGCGCCAACCCCGCCTTCGCGGCACTGGTCGCGCGGTTCACCTTTACCGGCGGCGTGTGCTCGTCGGCAAACGTTGCACGCGTGCAGACGTTCTACGTCAACGGTTCGCCCGTCGTAACCAAGGGCGTGGACTTCCTCGGCGAGGTGAAGTTCGGCGAGATGATGGGCGGCGACATCGGCGCCGGCGGCACCTTGACCTATGTCGACACCTACCATGTCGATCCGATCTCGGTTGCCGGCATTCCCGTTCAGCCGGGCTTCGAGGCGGCGGGCTTCCTCAACTACCAGACCACCGCGTATCCGATCCCGCAGTGGAAGGGTTCGGCCTATCTCGATTACACGTCGGATCAGCACTTCCTGCGGCTGACGATGAACTACATCGACTCGTATATCGATCAGCGTACGTCGCCGTTTTTGGCGGGAGCCTATCGCGACCCGCTCAACAATCCGGTGACGGTCTCGCGCGGAAAAGTCATCGACGAGTTCATCACGTTCGATTTGACCTACCGCTGGACGCTGAGGGACGACATGGCGCTCGCCCTCGCCATCGACAACATCTTCGACGAGGACCCGCCGTTTGCCCGCTTGGATCTGAGCTACGATCCGCTGACGGCGACCACTTTGGGGCGGACTTTCAAGTTCGGCATCCGCAAGGAGTTCTGACGGTCCTCAAACACTTGAGCATCCGGAAAGAGGCGGCTTCGGCCGCCTCTTTCTTTTCAACCCGATGCGGCAAGGCCCTCGTACAAAGGCCGCAAATACGCGTCCAGCCGCTCTTCGCTGCTGGCGTCCGGTGTCCATTCGGCCAACTCGGCGGCGGCGTTGATCGTTGTGTCGAGCATGTGCGCGGCGATGGTCGGATCGACCGGTCTGACCGAGCCATCGCCGGCGCCGTCGGCGACCATTCCCGCAAAGCGCTCCGTCAATCGCTCCATGTCGCGTCGCAAGGCGGAGCGCATCGCCTCCGGCACGACGGCAAGCGCGGTGTAGCGCAGCAGCGGGCCGGCGGGGGACAATTGGTGGCGCACCAAAGCCGTGCCGGACCAGACAAGCCGGGACCCATTGTCGCTGAACCGCTCGATGGCTTCCGCTTGCACCTTGCGGATGATCGCAAAGCTTCGTTTGAAACAATCGGCGAGCAGGTCGTCCTTGGCGCTGATGTGGTGATAGAACGCGCCCTTCGTGACGTTGAGCTTCGCGCAAATCTTCTCGACCGATGCACCTGTATATCCCTGTTCGTTGACGAGTTGCGTCGCGGCGCGCAGGAACATGTCGCGCGATGTCGCCTCGTCCGCCTCGCTGTTGCTGACCTCCGCGGGCGGAAACGCTGTGCGCTTCCCGGACAGGCCCGAGAGCAGAACATCGGCCGTCCGTTTGGCGGCGCGCGCATAGTCTGCGCTCTCGTATCGTTCGACCCACGTCCGGACCCCGTGTGTCAAACCGACAAAAAGTGCCGCCCGCCCGTTGCGTTGCAGCCGCGAAGCGTTTTCCGATGGCTCCTCGACGAGCCGGCGTGCGGATCGGAAGAAGTCGACGTAGCGGGGCGCGATCTTAGCGAAATGCGGCCTCGACAGCGCGCGAAAATCGTAGAGCGTGATCAGTTCCGCTTCGCGGCCCTCGGCGATATCCGCAAGCAATGAGAACCAGCGCTGAAGGAAGGCCTCCACGCGCGCCGCAACCGTTCGCTCCACCATCGATGCACGGATGAGACCGTCGAGCCGTTCGACGGTGCGCGAAAGGCAGTCGGCAGCCAAATCCTCCTTGCGAGGATAATAGTAGGTGAGGCTGTTGGCGTTGATCTCCACGACCCGCGCCACGTCCGTCAGCGTCGCGCCCTTCAGGCCCTTGCGGTTGAACACCTCCGAAGCGGCCGCCAAGATGGCCTCGCGCTTTTGCAAGTAGCGGCCGGTGCGATCGCGAACCGGAGATGCGCGTTGAGACATAGGTTACGGGACGCAATCGGGGATGGAGAATGTGCGTCTCATTCATACGGCCCAAGGCGGCGGCCAACAAGAGTCGGTGCAAGCGATGCCGCACTTCGTGAGCGAATTCCCGTGTCTTTCGGTGGCAAATGTCCGTTTCCCGCTACACGCAGATGTGTGCTCCGCCGGCGTGACAAACGCCTTGGTCGCGCTCTAACGTCAAAGGAAGATGCGAAAGGGCAATGTCATGAGACATCGTTCCATTCTAGCCGCCCTGTCGTTCGCTGCTGCGATGACGCTGACCGCGGAGATTGCAATGGCCACGCCCGCCGATGACGCGAAAGCTGTCGCCGAGCTGGATACCCAGTATCAGAAGGCCGTGAAGGACAACGATGCCGCCGCGATGGATCGCATCCTTCTCGACGACTTCGTCTTGGTGACGGGTAACGGCACCGTCTACACCAAAGCGGATCTCCTCAAATCTGCGCGTGACAAAGAGATCGTCTGGGACCAGCAGGATGAAGAGCCCGGAACCCAGAAGGTTCGCCTCTGGGGCGACACGGCTGTCGTCACCGCCAAGCTCTGGCTCAAATACACGCGCGAGGGGAAAGCCGTTGATCGCAAACTGTGGTTCAGCGACACGTACGTGCGCACGCCCAAGGGATGGCGCTACGCGTTCGGCCAATCCTCGTTGAGTCTGCCGCCGCAATAAGTTCCAATTACGGGGACACGAATTGACGGCGCGAAGTCTTCCGCTTAGCCTGCGCGCATGGCTCGATTGGCAAGAGCGGTTGTGCCCGGTGCGCCGCACCATGTATTGCAGCGAGGGAATCGCGGTCAGCGATTCTTCGCGAGCGACGACGACTACAAGGAATATCTGGCGCTGCTCGCCGAAGGCTGCGCCAACGCCCGTGTAACGATCCTGGCCTACTGCCTGATGCCCAAGCAGATCCATCTCATACTCGTGCCGCGCAATGACGATGGCCTTCGCGCGGCACTCGGCGAAGCGCACCGCCGCTTCACGCGCGCCGTCAACCGCCGCCGGTCGCGCGACGGCAATCTGTTTCGCGGGCGCTTCGCATCCTTCCCGATGGATCAGGGGGCGTTTGTCTTGTGCGCGCGCTACGTCGAGCAGGCGCCCGTGCGCGCGCGCCTCGTCGAGCGTGCGCGCGATTGGCGCTGGTCGAGCGCCGCGGCCCACCTGAAGACGCGCAAAGACGCCGTGGTCGACGTGAAGCCGCTGCTCGACCGGATCGACGACTGGCGCTCTACCCTGGCTGAGTCGCTCTCCGCCGACGAACGCAAGGCGATCGCGGCCAGCGAGAACACGGGACGACCCTTGGGCTCGCCCGCGTTCATCAGCCGTGTCGAAAAACGCCTCGGCCGCACGCTCGCCCGCCAAAAGCCGGGGCCGAAGCCTCGAAAAAAGCCCCGAAAGAAGTCCGGGAAAAAATAGGAACGGCCGCCCTGAACCCGAGGGCGGCCGTGAAGAACTACCGAAGACGCCGGCCTATTGTGCCGCGCGGCGAAGCATCACCTCAGGTGTACGCGCCTTGATAAACGCCGCCGCGCGGGTCAACGAGACTTTCGATTCCGAAAGCTCGGGCAGGCCTTGGAACAAATGCGGCATGCCCTCGTAAACCTCGACATTCACGTTCACGTTCGCCGCTGCCGCGCGTTCGCCCAAGCGGCTGGCGTCGTCTTTCAGCACTTCCATGCTGCCTGCATGGATCATCATCGGCGGCAGGCCGCGGAAGTCGCCATAAACGGGTGAGGCGAAAGGTTCGGCTGGTGACGCGCCCTTGAGATAATGGCGCGCGCAAGTCGCGAGGAGTTCCCAGCTCAACGCATCGTCGGAGGCTTTGTTCTTCAGCATCGACCAGCCTGAAAGGGTCATGTCCGCCCAGGGCGAGAACGCGACCGCGGCCGCCGGCAAGGGCAGGCCCGCATTCCGGAGCGCGAGCAACGTCGACAGCACCAGCCCGCCGCCCGACCCGTCGCCCGCAAAAATGATGTTGTTCGGCGTGATGCCCTGCGTCAGCAACCAGCGATAAGCATCCGCTGCGTCCCGCAACGCCGCCGGATAGGGAAACTCGGGCGCCAGCCGGTACTGCGGCACCAAAGCCCGCGCGCTCGCCGCATGCGCAAGTCGCGCGACCAGGGGGCGATGCGTCTCGGGCGAGCCGGCGATGAAGCCACCGCCATGGAAGTAAAGGATGACCCGGCGCCCGGTCGCGGATTCCGGAACGACCCACTCGCCGCGAATGGCGCTGATCAGAACCGGTTGGACGTCGACGCCTTTAATCTGTCCCCCGAACCCAACCCAGAATTGTTGCACGTGATCGCGCAACTCCTCGATGGTAGCGGATGGGTCGAAAGAAGCTTGTCGCCGGACCAAGGTTGGGCGGCGACTGAACGAACGCTGCCAATTCATCATACTGGAGCTGCCCCGAACAGCATTACGACGACGGCCCCCCCGAGCGGGACAGCCGCCCCCAAAGCAGCAACCCCACACAAATGTGATATTACAGCAGCGAAACAGCTTTGAGAATCATTTTTTCAACAGGCGTGGAAAAAAACGCAAACGGCCGCGAGACTCGCGCCCCGCGGCCTTGTGCATAATTTCCGCCTGTGCATGAGGCTGTGGGTTAAGCGCTCCGCACCGGAATTTTTACCGTCCTGTCTTTCACCTCGGCGGGCTTGGCGATCGTGATCTTCAAAACGCCCTTCGCGAAGTTCGCTTTGACGGCTTCCGAATCGGCCTCAAACGGCAGGCGGATCGAGCGCGCAAAGCTGCCGAACGACCGTTCGACCAAGTGGTAGTCCTTCTTCTTCTCTTCCCTTTCGCTCTTCTTTTCGCCCTTGATCGTCAAAAGGTCGTCGCGCAACACGACATCGACATCCTTCTCGTCGATGCCGGGCAGTTCGGCCGTGACCTCGATGGCGTTGTCGGTCTCCGCCATGTCGATCCGCGGGCTGGCGTCGGCGTTCGACAGGCCCATAAAGGAACCGCGCCCGAAGTCTTCAAACATGCGATTGATTTCCTTCTGCATCGCCGAGAAAGGGTCGTTCTCGTTGCGGCGAAACAGGTCCGTGCTCCATGAAAACGGCACAAGCGAACGCATGGGTTTTGCCTCCGTATCAAGCTGTTGAAATTTGACTGGACATGGGGCGCGCCGGGCCGTTTTTGGGGCCCGCTAGCGTCTCGTGCCAGAGATAGGAACGTGCCCCGTCTCCGGCAAGGGTTTTTGACTTGGATCAAACGGGCGCGCTCCGCCTGCCAATAAGGGAACTAGGCCATGTCCGTGCGCAACCTGAGATCCCTGTTCGCGCCCCAAAGCGTCGCCCTTATCGGTGCAAGCCGCACGCCGACGGCCGTCGGCGGTGTCGTTGCGCGCAACCTGATCGAAGGCGGCTTCGCGGGACCGATCATGTTCGTCAACCCGCACGCGGGCGAACTTTACGGACGCCCCGCATACGCGAGTATCTCGGCGCTCCCCGAGATGCCGGAGCTCGCGATCATCGCGACGCCGCCCGCGCCGATCCCCGACATCATCGGCGAGCTTGGCGCGCTCGGAACGAAGGCCGCGATCGTGCTCACCGCGGGCTTTGCCGAAATGGGCGAGGACGGACGTGCGGCGCAGCAACGCATGCTCAACGCAGCCTCGCCGCACGTGATGCGTATCGTGGGCCCCAACTGCATCGGCGTGCTGTGCCCGACGCACAAGCTCAACGCGAGCTTCGCGCATGTGATGCCGGCGGCCGGCAAGACCGCTTTCGTGACCCAGTCGGGCGCGATGCTGACCGCCGTGCTCGACTGGGCTGTCGCGCGCGGCATCGGTTTCTCGCATTTGGTGTCGTTCGGCGGCATGAGCGACGTCGATTTCGGCGACATGCTCGACTACTTGTCGGCCGATCCCGCGACCGACGCGGTGTTGCTCTACATCGAGAGCGTGACGGCCGCGCGCAAGTTCATGTCCGCCGCGCGCCGCTGCGCCCGCATAAAGCCGGTGATCGTCGTCAAGTCGGGCCGCCACGAAGAAGGCGCGCGCGCCGCCCGCTCCCACACCGGCGCGCTCGCGGGCTCCGACGCCGTCTATGACGCAGCCTTCCGCCGCGCCGGCTTGCTCCGCGTGCTGACGATCGACGATCTGTTCGACGCGCTCGAAGCGGTGGCAAGCGGCCACCATGTCTTCGGCGACCGCCTGGCGATCCTCACGAACGGCGGCGGCGCGGGTGTGCTGGCGACCGATCATCTGATCGACGAAGGCGGCCATCTGGCTGAACTGAGCGCAACGACCATCGAAGCCCTGAACCGTGTCTTGCCGCCGAGCTGGAGCCACGCCAACCCCGTCGACATCATCGGAGACGCGGGGCCGGATCGCTATCGCGTCGCGCTCGAAGCCTTGATCGCCGACGACAACGCCGACGCCGTGCTCGTCATGAACTGCCCGGTCGCCGTCGCCAACCCGACAGCCGCCGCCGATGCGATCATCCAGGTCGTCAAGACCGCGCATGAAGCGGGCAACCGAAAGCCCGTGTTCACCTCGTGGCTCGGCGAAGCCGCCGCGGTCGACGCGCGCAAGCGTCTCGACCAAGCAGGCTTGCCTGTCTTCGCGACGCCCGAGCACGCCGTCACCGCGCTGATGCAGCTCGAGCGTCGCCGCCGCGCGCAAGAGCTCTTGATGGAGATCCCGCCCGCGTCGGCGAGCACGGTCCGCAGTGACGGCAAGGCGGCGCGCGAGATCATCGACACCGCGCTCGCACACAACCGCGAATGGCTGACCGCGGTAGAGGCGAGCACGATCCTCGGCAGCTACGGGATCCCCATGGTCGAGCTGCGCGTCGCCAAGACGCCTGAAGAGGCGCACCGCACCGCCGTCGCAATGGGCTTTCCGGTGGCGCTGAAAATTCTCTCGACCGACATCATCCACAAGACCGACATCGGCGCGGTCGCGCTCAACCTCAAGGACGGCCCGTCCGTCGCGCGCGCCGCGGCGACGATGCTGTTGCGCATCGGCCAGGCCCAGCCGGAAGCCCACATCGACGGCTTTATCCTGCAGCCGATGGCCGAGCGACCCGGCGCGCACGAACTCATCGTCGGCCTGACGGAAGACAAGCTCTTCGGCCCCGTCATTCTTTTCGGGCAAGGCGGCACATCCGTCGAAGTCGTGAACGACCAGGCGCTCGCCTTACCGCCGCTCAACGCCGTGCTCGCACGCGACCTGATCGACCGCACGCGCGTCGCAAAGCTGCTCAAAGGCTATCGCGGCCGTCCGCCGTCTGACGTCAACGCCGTCGTGAAAGTCCTGCTCGCGCTCCAGGACATCGCGATCGATCTGCCGGAGGTGAAGGAGCTCGACGTCAATCCTCTGTGGGCGGACGATGAGGGCGTGCTGGCGCTCGACGCCCGCATCCGCATCGCGCCCGAACGACGCCCGGGCACCGAGCGCTTTGCGATCAAGCCCTATCCGGCTGAGCTCGCGCGCAAAATCGAAGATCGCAACGGCCGCGCCTATCTGATGCGCCCGATCAAGCCCGAAGACGCATCCGCGATCCAAGAGGCGATTGCCGCCAGCGATCCTGAGGACGTGCGCATGCGGTTCTTCTCCGCCATCCGCCAATTGCCCGACCTGCTCGCCAAGCGCCTGACCCAGATCGACTACGATCGCGAGATGGCCTTCGTCGTCATCGACGAAGCGGGCGAGCGCCCGCAAGGCATCGCCGTGGTGCGTCTCGCCCTCGACCCCGACCGCACGCGCGGCGAATACGCGGTTATGGTTAGAAGCGACCGCATCGGCACGGGCTTGGGCTACCGACTTATGCAGGAAATGATCGCCTACGCACGCCAGATCGGCCTCAAGCAAGTCTTCGGCGACGTCATGGCCGAAAACGAGCGCATGCTCGCGATGTGCGCCGAATTCGGCTTCCGCCGCACCGGCACGCCCGAACCCGGCATCGTCGAAGTGACGCTCGATCTTGAACCTGCATGAACAAAGGCGGCGCCGAAGGTTGGCCCTCGGCGCCGCCGTCAGTTCGGTGCAGGATTAAGGCTTAGGCCGCCTTCGCGTCGACGATCTTCGGATCGTTGCCCTTCACGTTCGTGATCGCGATCTTGCGCGCGCGCTTCTCTTCCGGGATCACGCGCGCGATATCGACGTGGAGCAGGCCGTGCTGAAGCCGCGCGCCCTTGACCTCCATGTGATCGGCCAGTTGGAAGCGCCGCTCGAAGCTGCGTCCCGCGATGCCTTGATAGAGGTAATGCGTCTTCGGCTCTTCGCCGTTGCGCTTGCCCGTGATGGTGAGCACGCCTTCCTTGACCTCGACGCTCAAGTCCTGGTCGCCGAAGCCCGCGACCGCCATCGAGATGCGATAGTCGTTCTCGCCCAGCTGCTCGATATTGTAGGGCGGGTAGCTCTGCGTCGCCGGGTCGAACTGCGTGACCGTCTCAAGCAAATTGGCGAGCCGGTCGAACCCGACGGTCGAGCGATAGAGGGGGCTGAAGTCAAAACTGCGCATGGCTTTTCATCCTTTCAAGCGATGAGGTAAGAATCTGCCCGAATGAGCCGGATTCTTGGGTCCAAGATTGCCGCCGGGACCCCGCTTTTGGGCGTCCCCGGGCGCTTTTGCAGATGGGGATAGCGCGCGCGTGCGTCAAGTCCGCGGGCCTTGCGCTATGCTAGCGTTAAGCAACGATTCTTGAGAGTTTTGGCCGCTCATGTCTCAACCTCCCCAACCCCGGCTCCCCGGCCTCGGCACGCCCATGCAAAAGGCCGGCGGGCCCGGCTGGAACTATCCCGTCAATCCATTCGACCTTCAAAAGCAGTTGGAGCAGGGGATCGAGCATCACAAGGCCGGTCGCGGCGAGGAGGCGGAAAAAGTCTACCGCGCGGTGTTGAGCAAGGTCCCCAATCAGCCCGACGCGCTCAATCTCTTGGGCGTGCTCGCGATGGAAGCCGGCAACCACGACGCCGCCTTCGATTTTCTGGAACGCGCCATCGCCGGCCGGCCCAAGGATCCGGCGATCCTGAACAACTACGGCAATGCACTGTCCCTCGTCCGTCGATTCGAAGATGCTATCAAGAACCTGGAATGCTCACTCGCGATCAAACCGGACATGGCCGACGCCTGGCTCAATCTCGGCCGCACGTTGAATCTCGCAGGGCAGTCAGTACGCGCATTGAAGTGTTTCGATCGCCTGCTGAAGGTAAAGGCCGACAGTCACGCGGCGAAATCCGGCATCAGCCGCGCGTTGCTGGGCTTGGGCCGCACCAGCGAGGCCGAACAAGCCGCGCGCGATCTGATCGCGGTCGCGCCGCAAGCGTCGAGTGGCTACGTGAACTTGTCAAATGCGCACAAGTTCAAGCCCGGCGACCCGGAAATCGCGCACGTTGAAGAACTCATCGCAAGCAAGGACACCAACGCGAAAGAACTGCGCGGTCTTTACTTTGCGGCGGCGAAAATGTGCGACGACGTCGGTCGCTACGACGATGCATTTCGCTACTACGATCTGGCCAACAAGATGGCCTCCGGCAAATATGACGCCAAGGCGCTCGAACAAAGCTATGCAGAACTCAAGAAGACTTATACGCGCAAATTCTTTGACGAGCGCAAGGGGCATGGCCTCGACAGCGAACGCCCGGTTTTCATCGTCGGCATGCCGCGCTCGGGCACGACGCTCACCGAAACGATCATCGGCGCCCACCCGCAAGCCTATGCGGCAGGCGAGCTTGAGACGGTCAAGCGTTGCGAACGAGAAATGTCCGCCCTCGTCTTCAAGGACGAAGGCCAACAAAAAAACCCGCGTCAGCTTTCGTGGGTCGGCGTCGAAGTCCTGGCGCAACGCTATTTGGATGCGATCGACACCAAGGCAAAGAACGCGAACGCGATCCGCGTCACCGACAAGATGCCGCACAATTTTCAGGCCGTGGGGTTCATCGCACTGATGTTCCCCAAGGCGCGCATCATCCACACGCGGCGCAACCCCTTCGACACGTCCCTGTCGATCTGGCAGCAGAACTTCAACGACGCCCACACCTACAGCCGCAACCTCACCGACTTGGGCCATCACTACGCGCAATACCTCAACCTGATGGAGCACTGGCGCGACGTGCTCCCGGGCCGCATGCTTGAGATCGATTACGAAGACCTGGTCGAGAACCAGGAACAGGTCACCCGCAAGCTGATCGATTTCGTAGGCCTCCCCTGGGACGACGCCTGCCTGCGGCCCCATGAACTGCAGCGTACGGTCCTGACGGCCAGCGTCTGGCAGGTGCGCCAGCCCGTCTACAAACGCTCCGCAGGCCGCTGGAAGAATTACGAGAAGCACCTCGGTCCACTTCGCGAAGCCATGGTGGCGGCCGGCGCCAAGATCTAACGGCGTTCCTACGCTCGCCGGATTGATTCGGGGCCACAATCGCCTGTGACTCGAAAGCCACGCTGACGCGCTCATCGCGCGAAATGTGCCCAATATGTTGTATTGCGCGCACCTGAATTCCCTATATTCGGAGCGTTAACGCAAAAGATTCGCACGGTAAACGTGTCGTTAACCATTGGGGTGTCCTTCTGGGTCGGACGAAGGGTGCGGGGTCCCGCGCCACGGCGAAATTCAGGAGGGACGCATGCAGTTCAAGATTTTGGCGTTGGCAACAACGTCGCTCGTGGCGGCTGGGCTCATGATTGCACCGGCAAGCGCCAAATCAGCCGGCATCACCGGCGACTTCACGTTCGGCGTGGGCCAGACCTGGCAGGACGGAAGTGGAGACCCCAGCGACTTCTTCACCGGCAAGCGGGCCCTGAACGACCAGTTCACCGATCTGTTTACGGGCGGTCGGGTCAACATTCCTTATTCGCCCACGGTAAATGTGCAATTCGACGCCAGCGGCGACAACGCGTTCGCAAGCTACGCAGAAGATCCCGAGCACAGCTATGCGGGCAGTGTCGGGTTCGGCGCGCATTTGAACTATCGCGATGAGCGCGGTCTTCTCGGCATCTTCGCGACGGTTGGCAAGAGCTTTCCGACCGAAGACGAAGCCCCGACATATTTCGCCGCCGGCTTTGAAGGTCAGTATTTCTGCGAGCAATGGACTTTCGCTGGACAGGCAGGTTGGCTGGATTCCGGCGGATACGGTCGCGGCGATCCGCTTGACTCGTTTCACGATGCCGGATTCATCCGCACGTTCGTGAACTACTACGCGAGTCCCCGTCTGAAGTTGAACGCTAACCTTGCTTACGCCGATGGCGGCATCGAAGAACAGGATGCCACGCTTTGGAATTGGGGCGTCGGCATGGAGTATTGGTTCGGCAACAGTGTTCCCGTGTCACTTGCCGTCCGCTATTTCGGCATCACCACTGAAAACAAGGGGCCCGATCCGAAAGTCGACCTGGATCAGCACACGGTGAGTGCCGCGGTCGTCTTCCACTTCGGAACCGCCGACCTGGTGGATGCAGACAGAAACGGACCGTCAGCAGATCTGCCTGAATTCGGTCGTTGGGTAAACGCGGCCGGTGAGGCGATCGAGTACTAACGGCGCCATGTCAGCAATCAAGAAATCAGGAGGTTCATATGATCTTTAACTATCGGCGCGCTCTGCTCGCGTCCACGGCCATCGGCACCGCGCTTGCGCTCGCCACGCCGGCTCAAGCAGGCAGTGACTTTTACATCAGCGTCTTCGGCGGCGCGAATTTTCTCCAAGACCAGTCCGCAGCCTCGTTTTCGGACCCGACGCACTTCACGACGATCACGACGAACCCCGACACGGGGTTCGTTTTGGGTGGTGCGATCGGCACTCACCTCGACAATTGGCAGAGGGGCCTTCGCGCAGAGGTTGAGGTTTCGTATCGGCGGCATGACGTCGCCGGCCACTGGTCGATAAGCAGCGACGGCGGAACGACCGGCCCGATAGACGGGAACGCCTCGACTTTCGCGATCATGGCGAACATCTGGTACGACTTCGACTGCGGTTGGAAGATCAAGCCGTACGTTGGTGGCGGTGCCGGTTGGGCGCGCAGCAAGTTCGACGTCGCATTGCTTACGTCGAGCGGCACAAGTGCATACTCAACGATGCAAGGCGACCACGAAGGCTTTGCCTGGCAGTTGGGCCTTGGCTTCAACTACGAGGTGGCGCCGGATGTTAATGTAGGTTTGGGCTATCGCTATTTCCACGGCCCAAATTTCGACATCACAAGCGACGGTGGGGAAGTCAGTTTCGAGCCTGGTCTGGACAACGATAATCACTCGGTCTTGGTCAACCTCACGATCGACATCAACTGACGCCGGATTCACCGGACTTGACGCTACGGGCGGGCCCTTTTGGGCCCGCTTTGCTTTTGCGCTATAAGCCATACCCGCGACGGGTGGGGCGGTGCGCGAGGCTTTGACGGGCGTCGCGTCCGCCTCTATGTGTTGGCCGCACAATTTGAGAAGAGAGGGACTCCCATGAGCGAAGCTGCCGAAATCGCCACAATCACCGAGGGCATGAAGAAGGCCCTGAGCGCCGGAAATTCAGGGTTGAACGCCACGCTGAAGTTCGACTTCGAGGGCAAGGGCAACATCTACATCGACGGCAAGGCGAATCCGAACACCGTGTCGAACGAGGACAAGGCCGCCGATTGCACGATCACGGTGGCGCTCGACACCTTCAAGAAGATGGTTGCGCGCGAGCTCGACGGCACGACCGCCTTCATGCAGGGCAAGCTTAAGGTCGCGGGCGACATGAGCGTTGCAATGAAACTCGGTCCCATCCTCGCCAAGGCCGCCGGCTAGGCATTTCGTGGCCCAAGACGGGCCGCTTTCCGATCTCGTGACGGTGCCGGGCAACCCGGCACCGCCCGGCCCCGTTGTCGAATGGCTGACGTCGGGCGACGGCATACGCCTGCGCACCGTGCGCTGGATCCGCCCCGCGCACGAAACCCACGGCACGGTCCTGCTGATCCAGGGTCGGACCGAATTCATCGAAAAGTATTTCGAGGTTGTGAGCGAATTGCTCGCGCGCGGGCTTTCGGTCGTGACCTTCGACTGGCGCGGGCAAGGCCTGTCGTCGCGCCAGCTTCCCGAACGCATCAAAGGCCACGTCCGCGACTTCTGCGAGTTCGACAGCGACCTCACGATGGTCATGGATCGCGTCGTGCGCGAGCATGGCACCAAGCCGTATTACGCGCTCGCGCATTCGATGGGCGGCAACGTGTTGTTGCGCTATCTCCACGACTTCCCGCACGAGTTCGAGCGTGCGGTGCTGACCGCCCCCATGCTCGCGATCAAGACGCCGCCCTACCCGCAATGGGTCGCAAGATCGTTCGCCGCATTGTGGACCGCGGCCGGCGCGCACGGCTCCTTCGTTTTTGGCGGCGAGAAACAGGATCCTCTGGCGCAAGTCTTCGAGACCAACGGTGTGACGAGCGACAAGGGTCGCTTCGATCGCTTGATGGCCCTCCTCAAGGCCGACCCGCGTCTGGCGGTGGGCGCGCCGACCTTCGGCTGGGTGGAATCCGCGTTCCGCTCGATGGCTTTGGTGGCGAGCGACGAATTCGCTCAGGGCATTGAAACGCCGGTGCTCTTGATCGGAGCGGCGCTCGACCAGCTGGTTCATCCCGGCGCCGATCTTCTGCTCATCAGGCGCATCAAGCGCGGCATGTACGTGATGCTCAAGGCCGAGCACGAAATCATGATGGAGCGCGATGAAATTCGCCGCGCGTTTTGGGCCTGCTTCGACGAGTTCGTCGGAACGCCCGATGTTCAGGGTGCCGCCCTGGCGCCCAGGATATCAAGCACCGCGGCGTGAAGCTTGGGGTCGCCGCAGGCGACGATCCGCCCCCCGTCCTGCGCCGGCCCGCCTTCCCAAGTCGTGACCACACCGCCGGCGTTTTCGATGATCGGGATCAAAGCCTGGATGTCCCACGGTTTCAGCGTCGCCTCGACGATCACGTCGATGAACCCCATGGCAAGAAGCCCGTATGCGTAACAGTCGCCGCCGAAGCGCGTGAGCCGCGCTTGCCCCGACAGCGCCCAAAACGCGCGCTGTTCCGCTTTGTCGAAATAGCCGACGGGCGAGGTCGTCGACAGCACCGCGTCCTTCAGCTGCGCGCACGCCCTCGTTTTCAGCGTTTGGGTTTCGCTGTGCGCATGCACAAAGCGCGTGTGCCCGTTCGAGGCGACCCATCGCTCGCGCAGATAGGGCTGATCGAGGATGCCGACGACCGGTTTCGCCCCGTCGTTGAGCGCAATGAGAGTGCCCCATTGCGCCATGCCGCACATGAAGGCGCGCGTTCCGTCGATCGGATCGACGACCCAGGTGAAGGGCGATGTCCCGCGCTCATGCCCATGTTCTTCGCCGATGATGCCGTGCGAGGGAAAGCGCAGTTTGATGCGCGAGCGGATGACGCGCTCCGCCTCGCGGTCGGCCTCCGTGACGGGATCAAACCCGCCGTCGCCGTGTTTGTTATGAACGACGATCTTTTCGCGAAAATGCGGAAGGATCGCCTTGGCCGACAAGTCGGCAAGTTCCTCCGCGAAGCTCGTGAGATCGGAAATTTCGGCAGCACTCAACGTCGCGGTCATGCGCCAGAGTCGCGACCGCGCCGTCACCTGTCAATCGCAAGCGCTACATGCGTTGCTCGGAACCGCTGAGCGCTTTGGCAAGCTCAAGAAGCCGCCGCCGCGGGCCTTCATCGAGCCCGTAATAGGCCCGGATCAGGTCCATCGTTTCCTTGTTCTGCAACAGCCCGTCGTCCCCGCCATTGGCGGCCGCTTGGTCTTTTCCGCTGGCCAGGCCGTCGAAAAAGAAGGACACCGGCATCTCCAGAGCGCGTGCCAGGTCCCAGAGCCTGGACGCGGAAATGCGGTTGGCGCCGCTCTCGTATTTCTGGATCTGCTGAAAGCGGATCCCGACCGATTGCGCCAGCTGTTGCTGAGTCATCCCCAGTAGCCAGCGGCGATGACGCACGCGCTGACCAATGTGCAAGTCTACAGGGTTCTTCACGAGCCTCCCCCGAATGCCACGCGATACCCAAGTCGCAGGTAATCGAACTAACCAAGTTTAGGTGCAATCCTCGGCCATTCAATCAAAAGTTGGTGCTCGTACTGAGCTGCCACCCCAGTTACTGAAAACCCAGGCAAAGCAAACGCTTATCCATGTAGCGAAGGGCGACACTCAACCAAAACGAGCGCTTTGGCCAGTGTCAAAATGTGCACACTGTGGCAAAAACGGCCACTACGCCTCCTGGGCGCTCGCCCGGGCGTATCTCTTGCGGTCGTTGGGGTCCAGCCAGCGCTTGCGGAGGCGGATCGATTTTGGGGTGACCTCGACCAACTCATCGTCGCCGATATAGGCGATCGCCTGCTCCAGTGTATGGATTTTTGGCGGGGTCAAACGCACCGCCTCGTCCTTGCCGGCGGCCCTAAAATTCGTGAGCTGTTTGGCCCGCAGCGCATTCACGTCGAGGTCATTGTCGCGGCTGTGCTCGCCGATGATCATCCCTTGATAAACGCGCGTCCCCGGCTCGATGAACATGAAGCCGCGCTCCTCCAGAAACCAAAGGGCGTAGGAGGCGGCTTCGCCTTCGCGGTCGGAGATGAGAACGCCGTTGCGGCGTCCTTCGATGACACCGCGATGCGTCCCGAATTCTTGGAAAACGCGGTTCATGATGCCGGTGCCGCGCGTATCGGTCAGGAACTGCCCGTGATAGCCGATGAGCCCGCGCGACGGCGCGTGAAAAGTCAGGCGCGTCTTGGCGCCGCCCGACGGACGCATGTCCTTCATTTCGCCTTTGCGCTGTGACATCGCCTCGATGACGACGCCCGCGTACGCGTCATCGACGTCGATCGTGACTTCCTCGATCGGCTCGAGCTTTTCGCCGTTGGGGCCGTCGCGAAACAGAACGCGCGGCCGAGAGATGGAAAGTTCGAACCCTTCGCGCCGCATCGTCTCGATCAAGACGCCAAGCTGCAATTCGCCGCGCCCCGCGACTTCGTAAGCGTCGGCATTTTCGCTCTCGCGCACTTTGATCGCGACATTGCCTTCTGTTTCGCGGAACAGGCGTTCGCGGATCACGCGGCTCTGCACCTTCGATCCCTCGCGCCCCGCATAAGGCGAGTCATTGATGCCGATGGTGATTGCAATCGTCGGCGGATCGATCGGATTGGCCGGAATCGGCAGCAAAACGTCGGGATCGCACAGCGTGTCCGCAACGCCCGCGACCGCCAGACCCGCGATCGCGACGATATCGCCGGCGCCCGCTTCATCGACCGGCACACGATTTAGCCAGCGAAAAGCCAGCACTTTGGTGATGCGCCCGCGCTCGATCAGTTCGCCGTCGCGCGACAAGGCCTTGATCGGCCGATTGGCTTCGACGACGCCCGACTCGATGCGGCCCGTCAGGATGCGGCCGAGGTAAGGGTCGTACTGCATCACCCGCACAAGCATGGCGAAGGGATATTGCGGCCCGGCCTTCTCGGCGATCGTGGGCGGCCGCACGTGGCTCACGATGGTCTCGAACAGCGGCGTCAGATCCTTGCGCTCGTCCTTCTCGAGATCGCGCACCGCCCAGCCGGCGCGTCCGCTCGCGTAGAGCGTCGGAAAATCGAGCTGCTCGTCGTTGGCGTCGAGCGCCGCAAACAAGTCGAACACGTCGGTATGCACTTCATGCGCCCGCGCGTCCTGCCGGTCGATCTTGTTGACGACGACGATGGGCCTAAGTCCCAGCTTCAACGCCTTCGATGTGACGAACTTCGTCTGCGGCATCGCGCCTTCGGCCGCGTCGACCAGCAGAACCACGCCGTCCACCATCGAAAGGATGCGCTCGACCTCGCCGCCGAAGTCGGCATGGCCCGGCGTGTCGATGATATTGATGCGCGTGCCGTGCCATTCCACGCTCGTGCACTTCGCCAAAATCGTGATCCCGCGCTCGCGCTCCAGTTCGTTCGAGTCCATGGCGCGGTCCATCACCTGCTGGTTTTCGCGGAACGTTCCGCTTTGCTTCAGCAGCTGATCGACGAGCGTCGTTTTCCCATGGTCGACATGGGCAATAATGGCGATATTGCGCAGATTCATTGAATTTTCGCTTGGGCCCGCGTTCGTGCAGGCGGCGCGGGTATACCGGGTTCGCTGCATTGCAGCAAGAAGGGCGGCCCACGCGAAACGTCAAGGGTCGAGGGCGAATGGTCGCGTTCGAGCGGGCCCTCGCCGCAGTGGTTAAGCGCGCCGCAAACTCAACACGTCGTTCGCTCCACCGTGCTGCGCGCGGCATAGAGCTTCGGCTCGCGCGCGATGGAATGAAAGCGCGTGACATAGATCGAACTGCCGCACGAAACCACTGCTTCGAATCCCTCCGCCACGATCGTGACGCGGCCCTGCGCCGACGCGCGTCGTCCGCGCTTCACCGCCCGCGCGATTTTCGCCGGAATGACCGCTCTGATGAACGCATCGGAGTTTTGCAGCACGATCTCCTTGACGACACTATCTTGAACCCAATGCGGCAAGCGTTTGGCATCGCCCGCGTCCGGCATGAAATAGAGTCCGACCGTGTCGTCGCCCGGATAGTCGGCGAGCTGACCGTAGTAGTACGTGCCCGAGAGCGTGACGCGCCCGGTGAAACTCGCGCCGAGGAAATCCGGCTCCAGCTTCGCGAATTGAAATGGGCCCGCCGCCGGCACGGCATAGTCGATCCCCTCTTCGACATGGATGAGCCCACTTGTGACAACGGCGCTTGCTCGGGGCGCGGCTCTCTCGGCCGCAGCCGAAGACACAATGTGGCTCGTCAGAGCGGCGGCTGCGAGTAGCAGCAATCGAATGGCCTTGTTGGTCACAATCATACTCCCAAGCTCGACAACGGCCCGCCAGCGCCGGGCTTTTTGACTAGAAACTGCGGCGGCAATGGGGCGCCGTGGGGGTGGCATTGCAGGAATGTTTACCGCGCACAGGCCACACTCCCTGCTCCCCGGACGGTGGCGGCCGATACAAAGCGCATGGAAATCAAAGTCGGCTTTCAGGAAGCGCCTCGAGCGCCGCCCCGCCAGGCCATGGCGATGGGCATCCTCTGTATCGCGATGGGCCTCGTCGTCGCCGCCTGCGCGCTTGGGGTGATTCCGACATCGGCGGCCGCCTTTCACGCGCCGCGCGAAGTGGTCTTCGATGCTGGCCTGATGTTCGCTGTCGCCGGCGTACTTCTTGTCGCGAACGGCAGCCTGCCGGCGTGGCTCGGCAAGATGCTCGGCGCGGTGATTTGGACGCTCTTTGCCGTAACGCTCTCATGGATCGCCTGGGGAGCCGGCCCGCGCAATTTCAGTGGCGACGGCCAATGGCTCCTGGCAGTGCTCGGACTCGACTTCGAATCTGTTGGCCGGACGATGTTCGGCCTTGTAGCTCTGTTGTTGTGGTTCTGCACGTTCGCGGTCTGGGGCGCCTGTTTGTCCGCGCTCGCGCCCTTGCCGCGGGTCGCATCGGCACTTGGGCTGATCGCTGTTGCAGTTTGGTTCCTGTGGGCCCGCCACCTTGAGCCGCGATTCGTCGCCGGCGAGAACGAGAGCGATCGTCTGATTCGCTACATCGATCTGAAGCATGCGGACCCTGATTTCGAAGCGAGCGAGGAAAACACGTTTCTGCAGCCGCGTGCCGAGCCGTGGATCAAGCTTTCACGCGCTCGACTTGCGGCCGGACGTGTGGCGCCGCCGGGCGCAAGCGTTCGCGTCATTCCGCAAGTCGCCACGGCACCGACGATCGACGGACGCATTGATCCCACCGAATGGCAAGATGCCCTTCGCTTGCCTCTTGATCCGTTCTCAAGGCATGCCCAGGCGATGCTCATGACGCACGGTGGCAAGCTCTACATCGCCGCCGAGGCCCCCCGCGATGCGACGGCCCCCGGCTTCGATCAGATGCGCTTCTACTTCCACCTCGATCTCTCGCCGGCCTTCGAAGACGAACGCGTGTTCGTCTCCCGTGGCAGCGGCGACGTCGTCGCTATGCGCAGCGTACGCACGCCGCAGATGCGGTACGGGGAAAACGAAGAAGGCGTTCTCGCCGCGATGAGGGGTGAAAGCACGCTTGCGCCGCATCGTCAGTTCGAGCTTGAGCTTGATCTCGATGAAGCCGGCCTCGCGGCCGGCGCGCCTTTTCCCTTCTTCATCGAGGTCGAAGGCGATCCACTCAAGAACGAGAGGGGCAAATTCAAATCCCGCCTGATCGAAGGCGAAGTTGGTTCGCGCCGGGCGCCCGTTTGGGCGCGCATCGCAGCGCGAAATTGAGCCGGCCTGGCGCAAATGTTGCTCGAACGTTAACGCACGGCGGCGTGGCGGGAGCCGATTCTTAAGGCCACCCCTGTTAAGTTCGGCGAGCGCATTTGACGGCAAACGGACTGGACTCATGACCGCGCAGGTGGCGTCGATGAGGGGCGACCGCGACGAGGATCGCTGGCTGCGCGCGCGCATCGACTTGGTCGTCTCATCGCTGCCCCTCACGATCGTTCTCAATCCGATTTGGGCGGCGCTCTCCATCATTCCTTTGGGCGGTCAGTTCCCCTCGTTCGGTCATGTGTCGCTTTGGGTTCTCGCGGGCATCATCGGCGTGCATTTGCTGAACTCCGTCCTTGCCGCGGGCATTCAGCACTGGATGCGCGGCGCCGACCTGACGCCGCGCCAGGCCTTGACGGTTCTGCTCATCCTTCAGCTTTGGGTCAGCACGTCGTGGGGCGCGGGCGTTCTCGTGTGCTGGGACGAAGGCAATGCGGTCAACAACACGTTCCTGGCGCTGCTCGTCATCGCGATGATTTGGGCGCTCGCGATCACGCGCTCCATTCATCCCGCGCTGCTCGCTGCCGGCATTGCGCCCCTCGCGTCGATGTTCTGGGTGCGCGCTATCGTCGGCACGGGCGAGGCGGCCCAGGTCTTCATGGTCTTCGCGCCGGTATTCGCGGCTTATGCCTGGTTCATGGGCGCATCGGCGCGCGACCGCGTCAACGAGGTGCTCCGCTCGCGCTTTGCCATTGAAGACATGGCCCGTGCATTGGAGGCGGCCGGCAATGAAGCCGTCGCCAAAGGCGCCGAGGCCGAAGCGGCGAGCGCATCGAAGTCTGCCTTCGTCGCCAACATGAGCCACGAACTGCGCACCCCCTTGAACGCGATCCTTGGGTTTGCCGAGATCATCGAGTGCGCATCTGTCGGACCGGAGGTCTCGGGCCAGTATCGCTCCTATGCGCGCGACATTCGCGAATCCGGCGCGCATCTCCTCAGCCTGATCAACGACATGCTCGACGTGGCCAAGATCGAATCCGGCAGAATGGAACTCGACCGCCAGCTCATCGACGCGCGCTACGCGCTCGAGACGGCCGTTCGCTTGATCGAGCAAAAGACCGAAGCGAAGCGTCAGACCGTCTTCGTCATCGTGAACCCGGCCGTGCGTCTCTACGCGGACGAGCGGGCGTTCAAGCAGATCATTCTCAATCTTCTTTCGAATGCGACGAAATTCTCGTCGGAAGGCGGCGCCATCTCCGTCGACTGCAGATGCGGCGCGGACGGCTCTGCGCATATTGTGGTGCAGGATTCAGGGCCTGGCATTCCGCCGGACAAGATGAGCCGGTTGTTCAAGCCGTTCTCGCAAGTCGACAACCGCTACGATCGCAACGCCGGCGGCACGGGCCTCGGCCTCTCGCTGGTGCGCGGCCTCATCGCACTGCACGGCGGCAAAGTCTGGCTGGAGAATGCTCAGAGCGGCGCGGGTCTGATTGCACATGTCGAGTTTCCGCCCGCCGAACGTCACGCGCGCGTGGCTTGAGCGCTGGCCGCTCCCCCGATTTGGAAACTCATCAGCGAAAGCACGCGCCGGAGAGGAAGGGTGGAGCCGTTTCCGGCGCCTGCTGAACCCGTCAAAACCACGAGCCGGGTTCCTTCAGGAACTCGAGTTCATCCGCAGTCGAGGCGCGGCCCAAGATGGCATTGCGGTGAGGAAAGCGCCCGAACCGTTCGATGATGTCTCTGTGACGCCTCGCATAGTCGACAGCGTTGGGCTCGCCCAGCGCCTCAAAGAGCGCAACCGACCGCGCCTGTGTCGAGCGGTCTTCCGCATGCTCGAACGGCAGATAAAGGAACTTCCGCTCTTCCGTGGTCAGCGCTTCGTCGAGGCGCCGTTCCACCGCTTCCTCCGCAATCGCCAAGGCGACTGCGTCCGTGGCGAACGCGCGCGGGGTTTCGCGGAACATGTTGCGCGGGAACTGGTCGAGCACGATGACGGCCGCAAGGATGTCGCGCCCCGTCGCGCGCCAGTCGTCCGGAACGCGCGACGCCAAAACGCGATGCACATTCTCGAACCGCCGCGCGATTTCAGCATCGAGAACGGCATCGGCCTTGAACCATTGCGCAGGCCGCAACTCGCCGAACCAGAACCGCAGCACCTCGTCCGGCGTCATGAGGCTTCCGTCGGCGCGGCGGGCGCTTGATCGAACATGCCGTCTTCGATCGCGGCGGGAATGGCGAGCGCCAAACCGGCGATCATCAGCGCCCACATGACCGCGATGATCCGCACCTGATTCGCGACCACGAATTTGATCAGAGGTTGCTCGCCGTTGCCCGCAACGATCTGCGCCGCGATCACCGCCTTCACCATCACCGGCACGGCGGCCAGAGCCAGCGCGATCACCAGCGAAAAGAACACGATCTGCATCGTGCGTTGAGCGGCCGGTGTCGCAAGGACAACGCCCTCCGCCTCAAGCACGTTCCCGAGAATCGCGATCCCGACCACAAGCGCGAACAGCGCGCCGAAGATAATCGCATGCGTGCGAAGGCTGAACATCGCGTCTCACGCGGGCATCGGCCCGCTCATCGCTTTGAACGCGCTCGCGCGCGCTTTGGCCTCTGAGATCTGCGCGCGCGAAAGACGGCGCGCCAGCTGCTGCATTGGACTGTCGCCGTCCGCCGCGATCCGGTGGGTCCTGGGGTTGAGTGGCGGCAGGCCGCCCATACCCTGCGCCGCAGCAAGAATGTAATACATGTAGGCTTCGACTTCGTCCTTGCGCCCTGCATCGCCCGTTTCGAGCATGGTGGCAAGATTGTATTGCCCTTGCGGGAACCCGTACTTCGCCGACCACTCGTACCAGCGCGCCGCCTCGACCAAGTCGGAGGGCACGCCGAGCCCGTGTTCGAAAAGCGTGCCCAGGTCGAACATGGAGCGCGCGTCACCAGCTTGTGCGGCCTGAAGATGGTACGTGCGCGCCTTCTCATAGTCGCGCTCGACGACGTTCCCCTTGCCGTCCATGTACTCCACGCCCAGGTGGCGCGCGGCACCCGCGTCGCCCTTGGACGCTTGGTCCGTCCACCACGCGATCGCCTCAGGATAGAGACCTCGCCGGTAAAGATCCTCGCCCTCCGTGCGCGGCGCCGACGCTGCCCGCGTGGCTGAAACCTCGGGCGTCGCCAGAACGCGCAAGGCGGCGAACGGCACGCCGGCGGCGAGCGCGGCGCACGCGATTGCGGCGCGGTAAGACATTTGCATCGACTTGTGTTCCGTTGACTGAAGTGACGCTATCGACAGACATTATCACGATTTCGGGGCGCGGCGACCACCTCGGGCGCGCGCGGCTACCGCCGCTTGATAAGCGAGTCGTCGTTGCGATCCACAAGCGCCAGCAGGCCTTTGAGCAGGTCGATCGGCCGCGGCGGGCAGCCGCGGATGTGAAGGTCGACCGGGATGACCGCGCCGACGCCGCCGACGCACGCATAGCTCCCCGCAAAGCAGCCGCCGTCGAAACCGCAATCGCCCACGGCGACGACCCATTTGGGATCTGGCGTCGCGCGAAAAGTCCGCTCGAGCGCTTCGCGCATATTGGCGGTGACGGGACCGGTCACGAGCAAGACATCGGCATGGCGCGGCGAGGCGACGAAGCGCAAACCGAACCGCTCCAGATCGTAGAAGGCGTTGTTGAGCGCGTGAATCTCAAGCTCGCATCCGTTGCACGATCCAGCATCCACTTCGCGGATCGACAGGCTGCGCCCCAGTTTGCGCCGCGCGCGGCGCGCCAGTGCCTCGCCGACTTGCCTGACCGCAGCCGCATCCGGCTCCGGCGCCGCCTCGGTCAGCAGATCGCTGAGCAAACTCTCGAGCAAGAGCGCGCGCATCAGAGATCGTGCCCCGAATAGGAGCAGTTGAACGACTTGTTGCACAGTGGAAAGTCCGCGACGATGTTGCCCTCGATCGCGGCTTCGAGCAGCGGCCACTGGAACCACGACGGGTCGCGCAGATGGCAGCGCGCGACCGTGCCGTCGGCGGCGATGCGCACCCACGCGAAAACATCGCCGCGAAATCCCTCGATGAGCGCCGCGCCTTCGCGATCGTGATCACTCTCGAACCGAGGCGTCAGGGCAATCGGCCCTCCTGGAAGCCGCGCAATCAGCTGCTCGATCAGCTTGAGGCTTTGCTCGACCTCGCGAATGCGAATCCACACGCGCGCATTGACGTCGCTCTCGCTCAAAACGGGCACCTCGAATTCGAGGCCGTCATAGGGCGCATAGCCGATCGACTTGCGTGCATCGAAGGCCCGCCCCGACGCACGTCCCACAAAGCCGCCGCAACCGTATTGGTCGGCGAGCGTCTTGCGCAAAATCCCGGTCGTCACCGTGCGGTCTTGAAGCGACGCCGTGTTGTCGTAGAGCGCGACGAGTTTCGGGAACCGCCCCCTGAACGTTTCGATGAGCGCGCGCAATGCGGCGATCCCCTCCGCATTCAGGTCCGCCGCGACGCCGCCGGGAACGACACGATCCATCATCAAGCGATGCCCGAAGCACGCGTCCGCCGCGCGCAAAACCTGCTCGCGCAGGATCGCACAATGAGCGTGCATGATCGTGAACGTCGCGTCGTTGCAGATCGCGCCGATATCGCCGCAGTGGTTCGCCAGCCGCTCGAGTTCCGCCATCATTGCGCGTATGAAGTGCGCGCGCGGCGGCACCTCCGCGCCAAGCGCCGCCTCGACGGCGCGCGAAAACGCCAGCGCATAGGCCACCGTGCTGTCGCCCGACGTCCGGCCCGCGAGACGCAAGGCCTGCTCGATGTTCTGGCCGCGCATCAGAAAATCGACGCCCTTGTGCACATAGCCCAAGCGCTCTTCGAGACGCACGACCGCCTCGCCGTTGACGGTGAAGCGGAAATGTCCGGGCTCGATGATTCCTGCGTGCACTGGCCCCACGGGGATCGCGTGCAAGCCTTCCCCTTCCGCGGGCAGGAATTCGTAGCCGGTCGCGGGTTGAGGCGAATGCACGACGGCACCCAGCGGGTGACGCACGGGCCAACGTCCGTGATCGAGCCAGGGCCGCGCATCCGTCGCGCCCCGGGCGGTCAAGCCGAAGAGATCGCCGATCGCACGCTCGAGCCGCGCGGCCGGCGGATGCGCCCGGCCGACGGACGGAAAGCTCGCCTCCGGACACCGCAGGCTGAACACCGCGATCTCGTTGCGATCGCCGTCGCGGATCGCCGCGTGGACGGTGTCGGGTTCGCCCCACAGACTGACGAGCACCCAGCGCCCGTTCGCAAGCTGCGTCGCCAGCGCATGCCAATGTTCCTGATCGATGATGGCGCGCGGCCAAGGCGCGTGCGCGTCGACCCCTTCACCGGCGGCGGTCATCTCGGCGAGCGATGGAAAAGCCTGATTCATCGCGCCGCTCATCCCAAAAGCCGCGCCACATGTTGAAACCACGCGACTACCGGACCGGGCAAATAGATGCCCGCGCCTGCGACGATCGCCAGATGCACGAACATCGGAACATAGGACGCCTCCGCCGGCGCCGTGCTGCCCTTCGGTTCGCCGAAGGCAAGCCCGATGACGCGCAACATCAACGCGCCGAACCCGACCAGGAGCCCGAAGACGAGCAAGAGGGCAAGCAACGGCTCGCGCGCGAATGTCGAAGTGACGACCAAAAACTCGCTCATGAAAATGCCGAACGGCGGAAGGCCGACGATGGCGACGACACCTATGACGAGACCCCAGCCGAGCAAGGGATGGGTCTCGGTCAGGCCGCTGATCTCGGCGATCTTCTGCGTGCCTTTGATCTGAGATATGTGACCGACGCCGAAGAAGATCGCCGACTTCGTCAGGCTGTGCATCGTCATATGCAAAAGTCCGGCGAAATTCGCGAGCGGTCCGCCCATACCGAAGGCGAACGCGATGATCCCCATATGCTCGATCGAGGAATAGGCGAACATGCGTTTGACGTCGCGTCGCCGGTAAAGCATGAACGCGGCGAAGATGACCGAGATCAGCCCAAGCATTACCATCAAGGGCCCCGGCGCGATCGCCTGCTCGTTGGCGGCGAGCAACAGCTTGAAGCGAAGCACGGCGTAAAGAGCGACGTTAAGCAGCAACCCCGACAGAACGGCCGAGATCGGCGTCGGGCCTTCGGCATGCGCATCCGGAAGCCAAGCATGCAACGGCGCCAAACCCACCTTCGTTCCGTAGCCGAGCAGAAGGAATACGAACGCGACGTTGAGCAGCGCCGGGTCGAATGCATGTGCTTTGGCGATCAGGATCGTCCACACCATGCCGTCCATGCCTTCGCCGACCGCGGGTCGCGCCGCCATGTAGACGAGAATTGTGCCGAACAACGCGAGCGCAATGCCCACGCTGCCCAGTATGAAGTATTTCCACGCCGCCTCGATTGCTTCGTGCGTGCGATAGATGCCGACCATCAGCACCGTCGTCAGCGTCGCAAGCTCGATCGCGACCCACATCAGGCCGATATTGTTGGCAACGAGCGCCAAGTTCATCCCGAACATCAAGATCTGGTACATCGCATGATAGAAGCGCAAGTAAACCGGCGTCAGACGCCCGATCTCCAGCTCATGCGCGATGTAGCTCGCGCTGAACCAGCTGGTCGTGAACGCAACGAGCGTGTTGAGCACGATGAACACGACGTTGAGATCGTCGACGAGCAAATAGGGGCTCGGCGCAGGCCGGTCGACGAAGAGCTGCAGCGCGGAAAGAAAAGTTAAGGCGCTCGCCAGCACGTTGAGGCGCGAAGTCGCCTTGTAGCCCGGAAGGGCGGCCAGCACGATCGCGGACACGAACGGAATTGCCAGTACGGCCGTGACAGCGTCGATCGGAAGGAAGGTCATGATCGATCACCGCGAAAGCGATCAAGCGCTTCAAGGTCGACGGTATCGAAACGCTCGCGGATGCGGAACAGGAAGATGCCGATGACGATGAACGCAATGAGGACTGAGAATGCGACCGAAATCTCGACGACAAGCGGCATTCCTTTGGCGCCGGTTGCCGCCAGGATCAGACCGTTCTCGAGCGACACAAACCCGATGACTTGCGACACGGCGTTGCGCCGCGACACCATCATCAAAAGACCGAGCAGCACGACAGCAAGCGCGATCGCAAGATCTTCGCGCGCCAAAGGATCGGCCGATCCCGTCACGCGCAACATCACGACCATCGACAATGCGACGAGGCCGATGCCGGCCAGCATCGTCAGTCCGAC
>JBGOVA010000028.1:0-28361 GCA_041477875.1 Micropepsaceae bacterium
CGCCAGCGACCATCTTGGGAACGATGTGCTCGCGCATCCACGGCGCACCTGTCGCGATCAACGCCGAATAAGCCGCCGATGTCAGCCCCGGATACATCGTGAACGCCTGATTGGATGAAGATCCCATCTCGGCCACCGCGAACGTCAAAATGATCGGCAAGCCCGCGCCGCCGAACTGCTCGGGCACGCCGAGCCGGTTCCATCCGGCCTCGCAATAAGCCCTGTAGGCTTCCTTGAATCCCTTCGGCGTGCGCACCACGCCGTTCTCGTAGTGGCAGCCTTCCTCATCGCCCGATTGATTGATCGGTTGCAGAACCTCCGCCATGAACTTGCCGGCGCCTTCGAGCACGTCGTGCACCGTCGCGCGGTCGAGTTCGGCATAGCCGCTCAAGTCGGTGTGCTTCTCGATCTCGAGCACGTCGAACATCAAGAATTCGAAATCGGCGACGGGGGGCTTGTAACTCGGCATGGTGGAAGTCCGCTACGAGAAGGAGGTGAATGAAATATCGCGCGACACTGTTAACAAGTTTGCGCGTGGATCAGAAGCGAGCTTTCGGGCCGGGGCAGATAAAGATCAAGCCCGCGCGCCATCAAAACGCGCCCCGAAAGCCTCAGCTCGCCGCCCCGTAACGCAGCGGAAAGCGACTGTTCCGCGCTCGGACTGACGGGCGCGACCGCGCTTACCCGATAAGCCACATCGCCGATCAACCCGGGCAACCGCAAATTGACCGGCCGCCCCAACGCCGACGACCCATGCCGCAGCAAGAGGAACAACGCCTCGGAATTGTCGTTCGCCGTCACGCCGAACGCCGCGTGGTCGCCGTCGAGATCGAGCCGCCACGCGCGCCCCGAATGAATGAGCGGGCGAAACCGCTTGTAGTTCGCGATATGCGCCTTCAACCGCTCGGCTTCCGCGTCGGAGAGCGAACGCACGTCAAGCTCAAGCCCCATGTGCCCGAACATCGCCACCTGCGCGCGCAAGTCGAGGCTGAGCCTGCGCCCCGTGATGTGGCACGCCGCCGGTCCGACATGCGCGCCCGCGATTTCCGGTGGCAGAAACAGCGCCGCATTGCGCTGAATGTCGAACCGGTCCAGCGCATCGTTCGAGTCCGACACCCACACCCGATCGGCCCGCACGAGCATCCCCCAATCGCAACGCCCGCCGCCGCTCGCGCACGTCTCGATCTCGACGAGGGGATGCGCCGCGCGCAAACGATCGATCAGCCGATAGAGCGCACGCACGTAAGCGCCATGCCCGGGCAGACCGTCGCACGCCACGCCCGTTAGATCGCGGTTCATATCCCACTTTAGATAGCTGATGGGATGCGCGGTCAGAAGATCGCTGAGCGTCTCGAACAAATGCTCGACCACGTCGTCGTTGCCGAGATCGAGCACCGCCTGATTGCGCTGGAGCAGCAGCAACCCGTCCGCCTCCCGCCGCAGCCACGCCGGATGCGCACGCGCAAGATCGCTGTCGGGATTGACCATCTCGGGCTCGACCCACAAGCCGAACTCGAGCCCAAGCCCGCGCACATAGTCGATGAACGGTCCAAGCCCCTCCGGAAACTTCACCGGATCGGGCATCCAATCGCCGAGGCCCGCGCGATCGTTGTCGCGGCCTTTGAACCAGCCGTCGTCAAGAACGAACCGCTCGACGCCAAGTGCCGCCGCGCGATCGGCAAGCGCCCGCAGCGTCGCTTCATCGTGATTGAAGTAGACCGCTTCCCACGTGTTGTAGTGAACCGGCCGCGCCTTCTTCGCGACGCGTTCGGGAATGAGCTGTTGGCGCAGGAAGCGGTGGAACTGCTGCATCACGCCGTTGAGCCCGCGCTCGGAGAACGCAGCAAAGCCCCAAGGGCTTTCATAAGCCTCGCCCGCGACGTCACCGTCGGGATGAAGCTCGCCCGCCTGCACCACGATGTCGCCTTCGCGCAAACGCTCGATGCTGATGCGATGACTACCGCTCCAGCCGAGCGTCACGCCATAGACCGCGCCTTCGTTGTCGCCGAAACCGGACGAACCGACGAACAAGCCCGGAAACCGATCATGCCCCGGCCGCCCGCGCCGGCTTTCGAACAGCAATGTTCCATTGGCGATGGGTTGCCGCTGAGCGGCGAACTCGCGCGCCCAATCGCCGCCGAACGAGATCACCTCGTGCGCGCATTGCGGCAGCACGAGCGCGAGCGCCGAAATCCAGTTCAGCCCTTCCGGAAAATCGCTGGCGCGCGTACGCATGGCCAACACACCGTGTCGCGACATCTCGTAGTCGATCGCGATCGCTGCCCCCGACCGACCTTGCATCGCGAATCTCAGCGTGAAACCCATCGCACGCGGGATGACACCGTCGAACTCCCACCCCTCCGCATGCGCCGGAGAAACGGAAGGGAGGCCGAAGTATCCTGCTTCCAGTCCAGGCAGCACGCAGGGTGGGCAGGGCACGTCGAGCCGCGCGCCCCACAAAGCCGTCGGCGCGGCGGACACGATCGCGTCGAAAGCGGGCGCCTCTCCTAGATTGGCGCCGAAATGCACAATCCGCGGCAGGCTGTCGCCGCTGGGATGCGCATCGATTAAGAGCGCGGTCTCCCCGCCGCTGAGATAGAGCCAGCGTTCCGACATCGCGCCTCAGCGATCCTGATAGACCGGCCGGCGCTTTTCGAGGAACGCACGCACGCCCTCGCCGAAGTCGCCGGTCTGCGCGCACAGGATTTGATTGCGGTCTTCCATCGCGACGGCCGCCTCGAGGCTTCCCGCATCGACGCTCATGTTCAAACATTCCTTGGTCATGCGAAGCCCGAGCGGCGACGTCGTCGCCATCTCCTCGACATAGGATTGCGCGGCGTTCTCCATCTGCTCGTCGCCGACAACTTCGCTGACCAAACCCACGCGCAATGCACGCTCGGCGTTGATGAACCGTCCGGTCAACATCAATTCGGACGCCACCGAAACGCCGACGAGCCGCGGCAGAAAATAGCTGACCCCGATATCGCACGCCGACAGCCCGATGCGAATGAAGGCCGCGTTCATCCGCGCGCTGGTACCCGCGATGCGCACGTCGCTGGCCAGCGCCAACGCAAACCCGCCGCCGCACGCGGGCCCATGAACGAGCGAAATGATCGGCTGCGGACAACGCCGCATGCGCATCACGATCTCGCTGATGCGCCGTTGACTCGTCAGTCCGTTAGAGGGCGTATTCGGGCCGCTGCTGTTGTCGCGCTCTTTGAGATCGAGCCCCGCGCAATACGCGCGCCCCGCACCGCGCATCACGACAATGCGCACCGACTTGTCCCAATAGAGCGCGCCGTAATAGTCGAGCAGTTCATCGACCATGCGCCGATTGAGCGCATTCAGATGCTCCGGCCGGTTGAACGTGACCCAATCGACCGGCCCTTCTCTGCGCAGGACTAGCGTTTGATAGGCGGACATGAGCGTTCCTCGTCTGGCGAATTTTCCTTGCACGCACTATAGGCTGATCCCCGACCTCAAGGACAAGGCCCGCCATGCCCATCCGCACCGCGCTGCTCCTGCTTGCGGCTACGCTCGCGTGGCCCGCCGCCGCCAAGCCGCAGCGCATCGTCTCGACCAATGTCTGCGCCGATCAGTTGGCGCTCGCACTCGTCGATCACAAACGCATCGTCTCCGTCTCGCGCATGGCGATCGAGCCGCAGATCTCGAACTTCGCCGAAGCGGCACGCCGCATCCCGATCAACGGCGCGCGCGCTGAGGAAATCGTCGAACTCAAGCCCGACCTCGTCCTGGGCGACATCTACACCGGCGCCCACGCGAATCGCCTCGCGCAAACATTAGGCGTACCGGTTCACGTGATCGGCGTCGGTTCTTCGCTCGCCGATGTGCGCCAGATCGTTCGCGATGCGGCAAGAGTGCTCGGCGAAGAACAGAAGGGCGCGGAACTCATCGCCGAAATGGATGCGCGAATCGCCCGCGCGCGCGCGATGAGCGGCGCGCCCATCACCGCGCTCGTCTACGAACCGAACGGCATCACGTCCGGCAACGGCACGCTCACGCACGACATTCTGCAAGCCGCGGGGCTGCGCAATCTAGCGCCTGAATTGATGCACGGAAGATACGGCGCCGTCCCGCTCGAAGCCGTCATCCTTGCCGCACCCCGCCTACTCGTTCTCGACGACGCCTACACCGGCTCGTCGAGCCGCGCGCAGAGCATTCTTCATCATCCCGCCTTTCGCAGCCTTGAAGGCAAGACGACGCTCTACGGCATGCCCTCGCGCCTTTGGCTCTGTCCGGGCCCATGGGTGGCCGAAGCGGTCGAGCGCCTGGCCGCCGAGCGCGCGCGTCTCGGCGCGGCGAAACTTGCGCGCCGTGTGATTCCGGAGTAACCGAATCCCTCGTATCCGGTGCCGATCCTCAAGTCAGCGATGACTTGGGGTGAGGAAAAAGGGAATGCGGTGCGGGAAGTTGTCTCCCAAAGCCGCGGCTGCCCCCGCAACTGTAAGCGGCGAGCACTTTGTCGAAGAGGCCACTGAGGCGCGTTACGCGTTTTGGGAAGGCGGACAAGGGGCGCAACGAGCCGCAAGCCAGGAAACCTGCCGGATTTCGTCGTCCATCCGCCGCCGGGGTGCGCGCGTGGAGCGGGTCTTCCGTCGCGACGACAGTGATGTTGGCTGGGCATGCGCTCGGGCCACGCGACGGTGACGGGGATGGAAACGCGCTTCGGCGAAAAAGGTCTGATTGCAGCGCTGGTTGCCGCGACCGTGCTCGCCGGCATCGCGTCGCTCTTTGTCGGATACGCGCCGCTGTCCGCGCGCGGCGTCATCGCGGGCCTCCTCGGCGATCAAGGCACGGCCGGCGTCATCATGCGCGACATCCGCTTGCCGCGCATGTTGCTCGGGCTCCTCGCCGGCGCCGCATTGGGCACGAGCGGCGCCGCGCTTCAGGGGCTGCTGCGCAATCCGTTAGCCGAACCGGGCGTGATGGGTATCGCGTCCTGCGCCTCGCTCGGCGCTGTGATCGCGATCTATTTCGGCCTGTCGACGCAATTCGCCTTGGCGCTGCCCGCATTCGCCATGCTCGGCGCGCTCGCCGCAGCGGGTGTCCTCGGCGCGCTCAGCGGCCGCGACAGCGGCGTCCTCACTTTGATCCTCGCGGGCGTGGCGCTGGCCAATCTCGCCGCCGCGCTGATGGCGCTCGCTCTGAACCTCGCGCCTAATCCCTACGCCGTCAGCGAAATCATCTTCTGGCTCTTGGGCTCGCTCAAGGATCGCAGCATGGAAGATTTCACTCTCGCGGCACCCTTCGTCGCTCTCGGGTTGCTGATCCTGGCCGGCACGGGACGGGCCCTCGACGCACTGACCCTGGGCGAAGACGCCGCGAATTCGCTCGGCGTCAGCGTCGCCGCCATTCAGCGCCGGGTCACGATCGGCGTGGCACTCGCGGTCGGCGCTTCGGTCGCGGTGACCGGTGCGATCGCTTTCGTCGGCCTGATCGTGCCGCATCTCTGCCGCCCGTTCGTCGGCCACATGCCGTCGCGCCTGTTGTTGCCGAGCGCGATCGGCGGCGCGCTGCTCGTCTCCGTCGGCGATATCGCCGTTCGTCTCGTGCCCTCCGGACCCGAACTGATGCTCGGCGTCTTCACCTCCCTGATCGGCGTTCCGTTTTTCCTCTGGCTCGTCTTCAAACTGCGGCGGGAGATGCAATGACCGCGCTCATCCTCGAACGCGTCGCCGTCGCATTGGCCGGCCGCACGATACTTTCGGACGTAACGCTCGGTTTCTCGACCGGCGAGTGCGTCGGCATCATGGGCCAAAACGGTTCCGGCAAGTCGACCTTTATGCGCGCGGCAGCCGGGCTGATCGATCGCGCCGGCGGAACGATTTCCGTCTTGGAAAAGCCGATCGAGTCGTGGCGCCGCGACGAACTCGGCCGCGCCGTCGCCTATCTGCCTCAGGGCGGACAAATCCACTGGCCGCTGACGGTGCGCGCGCTCGTAGCACTCGGCCGTTTGCCTTACGTACATCGCTTCGTGCGCAAGTCGGCGGCCGACGAAGAGGCCATCGAACGCGCGATGGCAGCCTGCGACATCGCGCATCTCGCACACCGCCCCGTAACCGCGCTGTCAGGCGGCGAACGCGCCCGCGCGCTGCTCGCACGCGCGCTCGCCGGCGACGCAAGAATCCTCCTCGCCGACGAACCCTTCGCGCAGCTCGACCCTAGCCATCAGCTTCACGCCATGGAGGTTCTGCAATCAAGCGCGCGGGCCGGCGCGCTCGTCATCGTCGTGCTGCACGATCTGTCGATTGCCGCGCGCCACTGCTCGCGCGTCGTCTTGCTCTCCCAAGGCCGCGTCGCCGGCGACGGCCCGCCGTCGACCGTCCTCTCCAGCGAAAGCCTGCGCAAGACCTTCGGCATCGACGCCTTCATCGGCGAACACGGCGGCGCGCCGGTGATCTTGCCGTTGCGCCGTCAAGCTTAGCGCTTCACCCGCGCCGAGGCTTCGTCGAGGATGATGCCGATCAGATCCTCATACTTGCGTCCGAGCATGCGCCACATGATCGGCAAATCCGAGGTCACCGGATTGATTCCCGCGAGCGGATTTACTTCGAGGAAATAGACTCGGCCGTCCGCGCCGGCGCGCAAATCCGCGCGCCCCGCATCTCGACATCCCAGCGCCACCCATGCTTCAAGCGCCACGCGCTGCGCCTCGCGGCCCATCGCGTCGTCGGCAATGGTGTAGGTGACGCGATCTTCGTAGTTTTCTTTGTTGGACAACGAATAGAGACCTGGCTCCGCCTTCTCGCCCAGATGAATCTCCATCGCCGCGACCGCGCGCGCCGATTTTCCCGACCCGAGCACGCCCACCGTGAATTCGCGCCCATCCAAGTAGGGCTCGACGAGCACCGGTTGCGAAAATCGCCTGAGCAGATCGCTGACCGCGGGCCTCAACTCCGCCGCCGAACGAACGATCGAGCGCGCGGTCACGCCTTTGCCCGTGCCCTCGGCGACCGGCTTCACGAACAGCGGATAGGGCAAGGCGACGCGCTCGATGTCGCTTTCGCGCTCGACCACGGCGAAGGGCGCCGTCGCGACGCCCGCCGCCTGCAAAACGGCCTTGGTAAAACCCTTGTGCAAGCAAACCGTCAGCACCGCCGCATCCGCGAACGTACACGGAATGTCATAGGCCTCAAGCAGTGCCGGCACCTGCGCCTCGCGCGCGATGCCGCGCATGCCTTCGGCGATGTTGAACACAAGGTCCCACCGCTCGCCCTTCGCCAAGCGGACAACCAGCGCTCGCACATGACCGATGCGATCGACGGAATGCCCGTGCGCCTTGATGGCACCTTCGAGCCCCTCGATCGTATCTGCCTTGTCGAATTCGGCGGTCTCTTCGAGACTGAAACCTTCTTTGAGATAGTCGGATCTGAGATCGTACGTGAGCCCGACGCGCATGAGATCCTGTCGTAAAGGGAGGAGAGACGTGGTGACCCCGAGACGACTCGAACGTCCGACCTACAGATTAGGAATCTGCCGCTCTATCCTGCTGAGCTACGGGGTCATTTCGCAGCACATTCAAGCAGTTATCCACTCTTCGCTCAATCTCATTCTGACATTTATCCTCACGCCGTACTGATCCCCGCCGCTTCAAAGGCGTAAATCGCCCTCTGTGCGTGCGAGCATGAATGCCACGAGCCAGCCCGACAATGTATCCCCTTTGTGTGCGATCAAATACGCTTGCCTACCGTCCTTGCCGCATACTCAGCGCCGCCGGTAACCGGGCGGGGCGAACAGTCGATCCCATTGATGGACCATCAGTCTTGTTTCTTGCAGACATTGCTCCGTGCACTGAATGTTTGCACAGAGAGGTCGTACTCAAGCAAGTCCTTGGCGGGGCGACTCCAATAGCCGCTCGTCACAATCTCCAGGATCGCGTGGCTCGCTTGAGGCTGGGCCAACACGCGCGATGACCCAGCCATTTTGATCGGTGTATTAGGCGACGCGCAGATTATCGACCACTTTGGCAACGCCCGGGGCAGCCCAAGCGGCGCGCTCCACCCGGTCCATCTCGGCCAACGAGTCCACCGTCCCCGACAACGTCACGGTTCCATCCGACGCCATGACGCTGATATTCGAGGCCTCGATGTCGGCGTGACGTTTCAATGCGTCCGTTATCCGTTGCTGAACGTCGCTGGACGAGGCCGTAGGTTTGACCGTCATCAGATCGATGACGTTGATGACGCCGCTTATGTGCTCGATGTTCTGACGAACGTTGGCGCGCTGATACTGCCATTCGAGTTCGCCGGTCAACGTCACCACCCCGTTCTTGACCTCGGCTTTGATGCTCTTTCCGGGAATCGAGACATTCCACGTCAGGACGTGCGCGATCCGTTCCGCGAGCCCTTCGTCACTCGTGCGGTACTGGCTTTCAAGCCGAACGTCGATCTTGTCCACGACCGCTTGCACGCCATTCACGCCTTTTGCAGCCTGCTTGGCGGCGAGCTTTTGCGCATAATTTGCGACATGGCCCGTCAGCGTGACCGCGCCGTCGCTGACGGTGATACCGATCTTCGTGTGGTCGATCTCAGGATCCCATTTGAGCTCTTCGAGCACATCCTGTTTGATTTGCGAATCTGTTTTCATTGTGTGAACTCCCAGCTTGTGGCACTCCGGCAAGCATTGCGCCCGCCACGATTTCGTTGCGTGCCAATGACGAGACTCTTATGTCGAGCCGCGATCCGAGACATTGAGGTGGATCAGTGTCGCGACCGGTGTGCCGCGGCACGCCACGGTTCTCGCGCTTAGCGCCGATGATGCGGGCGCTCTGCACCGTTGCCGGCGGATCGCATGTCCTTCTGCAGCGCGTCGGTCATGAGTTCACTGCACCTGACCCACTCTTCGCTGTAGGCGTGTGTCATGTCGGCGAACCATTTCTGTTGTGCGGCGAATACGTCCGGCAGACTCCTGCAGGCGCTGAACCGCTTGGCGGCTTGCACGTTGTCTTCAAAGCGCCTGGTCATGAACTTGACGCTTTCCTGTTGAAGCGTGCGCATCCCGGTGCCGAAGACGGACGCGCCTCTCTCCATCGCTTCCGCCATGGAGCCGTTCAAAGCGGATCCGAAGGGGTTGGCCGCCGCCAATTCTCTGCGGAGCGGATGGCCGGACTTATGAACTGTCATGTGACATCTCCCAGGTTCCATTGCGCTGCGCGACCAGGCACAGCAGCGACGCTAGAAGACTAAGACCGAAGCTGTGCGCCGACCTTGCGGTAGGTCAAGCAGTGTCTTGGACCCAAAATCTCAGTTGTTCGGACTTGATCTAGCTCAGCACCAACGATGAACGGCCCGATAGTGTCGCCCGCAACTCGCAGTGGATTTGGCAACGATGGCTCACAAGCAAGTCTTGTTTCGCTCGGCTGCGCGCGAAAAGGTTCTTCGCGGCGCAACGCAACTTGTCGATGCCGTGCGCGTCACGCTGGGGCCGAAGTCGAAGTCCGTGCTCATCCAGAGGGCCTGGGGGCCGCCGCTCGTCTGCAACGACGGCGTGACCATCGCGAAGGAATTTTCGCTCAAGGATCCCGAAGAAAATCTCGGGGCGCAGATGCTGCGGCAAGCGGCGGAGCGTACGGGCGATGTGGTGGGAGACGGAACAAGCACATCGACGATCCTCGCGCATGCGATCTTTTCGGACGGCACGCGCAACGTCGTTGCGGGCGCAAGCGCGATCGACATCAAGCGCGGATTGGATCGCGGACTCAAAGCCGCCGTCGAAGCGCTGAAGGCGATGTCGCGGCCGGTCAAGACGCGCAAGGAGCGCGCCCAGGTCGCCACGATTTCCGCGCACAACGATCCCTCGATCGGCGAACTGGTGGCGGACGCCATGGAGAAAGTGGGTGACGATGGCGCAATGTCGGTCGAGGAATCCAAGACGACCGAGACATTGCTCGAAGTGGTCGAAGGGCTGCAGTTCGATCGCGGCTATCTGTCGCCCTATTTCATCACCAATCCCGAACGCATGGAGTCGATCCTCGACGATCCGCTGATTTTGTTGTCGGACCGCAAAATTTCTTCGCTCAAGGACCTCGTTCCCCTGCTCGAACAGATCGTGAAGGCCGGTCAGCCCTTCCTGGTTGTGGCCGAGGAGGTTGAAAGCGAGGCCTTGGCGACGTTGGTCGTCAACCAGGTTCGCGGCGGACTAAGGGCGTGCGCAGTACGCGCGCCGGGTTTTGGAGAGCGTCGCAAGGCGGTGTTGCAGGACATCGCTATCCTGACAGGGGGACAGGTGATCTCGGAGGAACTGGGCCTCAAGCTTGAGAACGCGACGATCGCGCAGCTTGGCCGGGCGAAACGCGTGGTGGTCGACAAGGACAATACGACGATCATTGGGGGCGTGGGAGCGCGCGCGGATATCGGCAAACGCGTCGCGCAGATCAAGCACGAGATCGAAAAGGCGACAAGCGACTACGACAAGGAGCAGCTGGAGAAGAGGCTCGCCAAGCTGTCGGGCGGCGTCGCTGTCGTCCGTGTCGGCGCGCCTTCGGAATCCGAAATGAAGGCGCGGAAGGAAGCGCTCGACGATGCCATCAGCGCCACGAAGGCCGCGGTTGCTGAAGGTATAGTTCCGGGCGGAGGTCTGTCGCTCTTGCGTTGTGTCGAGGCCGTGGCCGCGCAGGAGGCGCAATGTCAGGGTGATGAGCGCACCGGCGTTCAGGTTCTCAAGCGCGCGCTTGAAGCCCCGACCCGCCAGATCGCGGAGAACTCGGCGGTTGATGGCGGGGTTGTCGTTGCGCGGATGCTCGAAGGCAAAGGAAGTTACGGCTTCGACGCGGCCCGCAAGGAATACGTGGACCTGGTGGAAGCGGGGATCATCGATCCGGCCAAGGTCATGCGCATCGCCCTTGAAAATGCGGTTTCGGTCGCAAGCGTCCTGCTGCTGACCGAGGCCACGATGACCGAGCTGCCGGAGCCCAGGAAGGAAATGCAGCCTGAAATGAATCTTTGACGCGCTCGGTTTGATCCTCGTCAAGTCCGCGGAGCCGCAACGGGTCTATTGTGCTTTTTGGTTTCAAACATGAGGAGGAGCAACATGAACGTAACGATATCCGTCCCGATCGAGACTCTGGCCTTCATCATCGAAAAGGCGCGCGAATTCGATGCCGAAGTCGAGGTGGATGATCCCGATTCAGGCTCAAACCCCTCCGACGACAAGGAACTCGGGATCCTTGAGGACACAGCGGACAATCCGGCCGAAGATGAGCTGACCGAGATTCTGCGCGGGCTGAATGAGGACCAATTGGCCGAGCTGTTGGCGCTCGCGTGGGTCGGCCGTGGCGACTACGACAGCGACAGCTGGGACGAGGCGGCGAGCAGTGCGCGGGCGACGAGAGACAAGCGCATCGTTCACTACCTCGTCGGGACGCCGATGCTGGGGGACCTCATCGAAGAGGGTCTCGCCGAACTCGGCATCACGGTGCCCTTGCCGGAAGAAGAGGCGCAGGCGTAGCACCCAAGCGCCGCATCAAGCCAGCAACTAACAAGGAGATTCCATGCAGGTGCCGGTTCAGATCGTCACGAAGAAAGTCCCGGACCCTGCAGCGGTGCGACGGGAAGTATTGAACGCTGCCGGCGCTATGGAACGGTTCCATGACCGCATCACATCGTGTCGCGTTGCGGTCACCAATCCGGACGCGCGCCACCGCACGGGTGGGCTTTACGACGTACATATCTCAATGCGCGTTCCCGGCCACCAGGACATAGAGGTCAGCAGGCGAGCAGAGGATCGGCCCGAGCGCGAGCACCTGAGCGTGGCGTTGCGCAAAGCGTTCGCGCAGGCGCGCCGGCAGCTTCAGGACGCCTCGCGACAACTGCGTGGCGATGTCAAAGCACACGCTGAGCAGGATTTGGGGCGCGTGGCGAAACTCTTCGGCCGCAGCGGATACGGCATCATCGAAACAGTCGACCGCCGCGAAATCTATTTTCACCGCAACAGTGTCCTCGACGGCAAGTTTCGCGCTTTGAAAGTCGGCGCCCAAGTCCGCTTCGTCGAGGCCGACGGCGAAAAAGGCCCGCAGGCAAGCACGGTGGCATTGGTGGCCGGGCAGCGTGTGCCGAAAACGTCGTCTGGCCGGTAATGTGTTTTCCGCCGAAACGCATACACGCTCTTGGCGACTTTGAGCCATATCAATCTGGCCCGTCTTGGCACGCTGTATGTAGCCTGCATTCCAAGCTGATAAGGAGCACACGGATATGGCTGAAGCTGCAACCAAATTGCCTGTGAAGGCCGTCGAAAAGAAGACGGAGGAGAAAGCGACCGAGACGCGATGGCCGCTCGAAACCTTGCGCCGCGAAGTCGATCGACTGTTCGAAGATTTCGACCGCGATTTCTGGCGCGCCCCCTTCCGCCGCTCGGTCTTCGACATGGAGCCGTTCTGGCGGCGCGAGCTGTCGTGGGGCGCGACGCCTGCCGCCGACATCGTCGAGAAGGACAACGCCTACGAGATCACCGCCGACGTCCCCGGATTTGACGAGAAGAACATTGAAGTCAAGCTGGCCGACGGCGGCCTGACCATCAAGGGCGAGAAGCACGAGGAGAAAGAGGAGAAGAAGAAGGATTACTATCTCCACGAGCGCCATGCCGGTTCCTTCGAGCGTCACTTCCGTATTCCGGAAGGCGTCGATACCGACAAGATCGAAGCGAGCTTCAAGAAGGGCGTGCTCACGCTGACCCTTCCCAAGAAACCCGAGGCGCAAAAACCCACGAAAAAGATCGAGGTCAAGGCGGCCTGATCCATTTTGGAACGACGGCATCATCGCCGCCACTCCAACGCAACCGGGTCACGCTCTCAGACGCGACCCGGTTGCGGCATATTATCCAAGCGAAGATGATGGCGCCGGAGGCCTGCAGCTGTTGTGCGAGCGGACATGAGTGATCGGGATCTCGGCGACTTGATGTGGTCGGACGCGTGCGTGCTGATCGAGCGCGCGGAGCGTCTGCATCGTCAGTTCTTTAGCCCAAGCGCCTCTGGCGGAGAGCACGCGAGTTGGCAGCCTCCGGTCGACATATTCGAGAACGAACGCGAGGTGCTGGTGGTCGCTGTGCTGCCCGGTGTCGCGCGCGAAGACCTGGAAGTCTATGTCGATACGAACGAGTTGGTCGTGCGCGGATTGCGGCGCATGCCGACGGTCGGGCGCGGCACGGCCATTCGCCGGCTCGAAGTGCCTTACGGCCGGTTCGAGCGGCGCATTGCTCTCTCCGGGGGACTTTTCCGGCTCCATCGCTGGGAACTCGCGAACGGATGCCTATCTTTGAGTCTCAGCAAGCAACCCTGACGCTGGCGGTGCAGACTATGTCGGACGAAACGAGCGCGGGCGTATCCGAAACCGGTAAAGGCGACACTTGGCCGCCATTGCCGGCGGATGCGTTGATAATCCTGCCGTCGCGAAACATCGTCCTGTTTCCCGGCATCGTGGTGCCGATGGCGATCGGTCGCAAGATGTCGATCGCGGCCGCTCAAGAAGCCGCGCGCGCGGAACGGATGATCGGCATTCTGCTGCAGACCGAGCCGAATATCGACGAACCCAAACCCGAGCAGCTTCACCGCGTGGGAACGACGGCGCAAATCCTGCGCTACGTGACCGGCGCGGACGGCACGCACCATCTGATCTGCCGCGGAACGCGGCGCTTCCGCGTCGTCGAATTCTTGCCGGGCTATCCCTTCCTGGTCGCGCGCATCGAAGAGATCGGCAGTTCGGAAGTGATGACGCCGGAGATCCAGGCGCGCGTGCGCCTCCTGCGCGAACGCGCGGTCGAGGCGATGCAGTACATCCCCAATATTCCGCCCGAGTTGGCGGCGACCCTCGACAGCCTGGAGTCGCCCTCGGCTCTTGCCGACTTCATTGCGGGCATGATGGACGCAAAGCCGGCGGAAAAGCAGGACGTCCTCGAGATGTTCGACGTCGAAGCGCGGCTCGATGCCGTGTTGAAGCTGCTCGTCGAACGGATCGAAATTCTGAAACTGTCGAAGCAGATCGGCGACCAGACGCAGGCGTCTCTGTCGTCGCAGCAGCGCGAACACATTTTACGCGAGCAGCTGCGTCAGATTCAGCAGGAACTCGGCGAAGGCGACGAGAAGTCGACGGAGATTGCCGACTTGCGCAAGCAGGTCGAAACGGCCGGCATGCCCAAGGAGGCCGGGGAGCAGGCGAAGAAAGAGCTCAAGCGGTTGGAGCGTATGCCGGAGGCTGCCGGCGAATACGCGATGATCCGAAGCTACCTCGACTGGCTGATTGAGCTGCCCTGGTCGAAATTCAGTCCCGAACGTATCGACATTGTCGAGGCGCGTCGCATCTTGGAAGAGGATCACTACGGTCTCGAAAAGGTCAAACGCCGCATTCTCGAATATCTCGCGGTGCGCAAACTCAATCCGGAAGGGAAGAGTCCGATTCTGTGCTTCGTCGGGCCGCCGGGCGTGGGCAAGACGTCGCTCGGCCAGAGCATAGCGCGCGCGACCGGGCGAAAGTTCGTGCGGCTCAGTCTCGGCGGCGTGCATGACGAAGCGGAAATCCGCGGTCATCGGCGCACGTACATAGGCGCGCTGCCCGGCAACATCATTCAGTCCATTCGCAGGGCCGGGACGCGAAATCCGGTGCTGATGCTCGACGAGATGGACAAGCTCGGCGCCGGCTTCCACGGCGATCCGTCGGCGGCGCTGCTCGAGGTCTTGGATCCGGAGCAGAACGCCACGTTCCGCGACAACTATCTTGGCCTGCCTTTCGATTTGTCCAAGACGATGTTCATCGGCACGGCCAATATGCTGGACAACGTGCCGGGTCCCGTGCGCGACCGCATGGAAGTCATCGAGATTCCCGGCTACGTCGAGGACGAGAAGCTCGAGATCGCCAAGCGCTATCTGGTGAAGCGCCAGTTGGACGCGACCGGATTGACGCCCGAGCAGTGCGACATCAAGGAAGAAGCCATTCGCGCCATCATCCGCGACCACACCCGCGAGGCCGGCGTGCGCAATCTCGAGCGCCACATTGGCGCTGTGTGCCGACGCGCCGCGATGCGCATCGCCGAGGGCACGGCCGAACGCGTGGTCATCGAGGCGGCGTCGCTGCACGACATTCTGGGCCCGTCACGGTTCGAGAACGAAGTGGCGATGCGCACCGGCGTACCCGGCGTCGCCACAGGTCTTGCGTGGACCCCCGTCGGCGGCGAGATTCTCTTCATCGAGGCGTCGCGCGTGCCGGGGCAGGGCAAGCTGATCCTCACGGGCCAGCTCGGCGATGTGATGAAGGAGAGCGCGCAAGCGGCGCTCACGCTGGCGAAGGCGCGCGCGGGAGAATTCGGCATCGATCCAAGCGCGCTGGAAAAGTCGGATATCCACATCCACGTGCCTGCGGGCGCAACGCCGAAGGACGGACCCAGTGCGGGCGTCGCGATGTTCGTCGCCCTCGCGTCGCTTTTGACCGGGCGCACGGTGCGTAGCGACACGGCGATGACGGGCGAGATCTCGCTGCGCGGCCTGGTGCTGCCGATCGGCGGCGTGAAGGAAAAAGTGTTGGGCGCGGTACGCGCCGGGATCACCTCGGTCATGCTGCCGGCGCGCAACCGCAAAGACTTTGACGACGTTCCGGAGAAAGCGCGTGCGGCGGTGCGCGTCATTTGGCTTGAGACGGTCGACGATGCCGTCTCGGCAGTGCTGGAGCCTCCGAGCGAGCGCAACCGGAGGCCCCCTGGCACGGATCCGTCCAGCCCGTCGTTGGAACGCCAAGCGGCACGTTCGCGCTAAGGTGAGCGTGTAGCCTTGCTCATTTGGGATGGATGTTCGTCAGCATCGACTCGAAAAGCTCCTCGAACCGAGCCATCGAAGCCGCATCCTCGACGTCCACCGATACGAAGGCCGTGCCGCGATCGGGAACGATAAAGTCGGCATTGAACGTATCGAGATCGATCTCTTCTTCGCCCTCCGGCGCGGAGTCGTCCTCAGGCAGGCGCGCGCCGATGTCGTCCTCTACGCGAATGCTGAGCGCCCATCCGTCGCGATCGGTGCGCGGCGTGACCTCCAAAAGCCCGACAGCGGTGATCACGCCGAGTGGTTCAGCTGCATCTCCGCCGATGTCGTCGATGCGCGGCTTTGACTCTTGCGCGACGTAGCTTCGCGTGGCGCGCATGTCGACGGGCAATGCGCCGACGCGCCGTTCGTCCCTCAGCCAGTGAACCACCTGCTGGGGTGCAATGTCCAATGGAACCGTTTCCATGTCGACCTCCACGGGCATCGAATACGCGGGCCCGAATGCCAAGCTCCTTGGCCAAGAGATTGCTAGGAGCGCCTGCGCGTGGTGTTGACGGAGATCAAGGAATGCCGCGCGATCGCGATTTTTCCTCAGTCCGTCTTGAGAAACGGAAATCGGGCGATATCTTCCCGCGTCCAGAGCGACAGCCCCGCACGATCGCCTGCAGTCTCGACGTCGATGATCGCGTCCGGATCATCGTAGGATATTCTACCGGGCCGACCCCGACGTGCCAGTTCGCCGATCAGAACGGTTTGCAGAAGCGTTTCCTCAGACCGACTGGAAATCTCGCCTTTGTGTCCTCGGCGCTTCACGCGCACGTGGAACGACCGGCCTTCCAGCTCGCCTGCAAGGCGTAGGATCGATTCTGTCGCCCGCCTCTCAAACTCGTCCCGTCCGGAAAAGTCGAAGGTGTGCCGAAGAGGAACGATCCGTGCGATCGAATTCAGAAGCCGGGGATCTGTCGCGGCGCGATCGGCGAAGGCGCGCAGGAATGCGCTGGGGTCGTTCACGCGCATGACAATGACGTTGTAGAGATCCGTGCTCGCCACGGCGCCAAAGCGAGCGAGCAATTGTTGCGCGCGCAAAAAACTGTCGGACTGCGTCGTTGCGACGACGTTCCAATCCGTGATGACTGTTTCCTGCTTCACTGTGGCTTGGCCGTGGTTGCTTGCGGGCGCATCAGGTCCACAACCTGCTCGTCCGTGATTTGCGCAAAATCCCGGTAGTAAGGGCCAATGGCGAAGAACGGTTCAGGCGTGTGCAGGCAGACGACTTCGTCGGCCTCCCGCCGCAATGCTTCGATCGTATCCGGCGGCGCGACCGGCACGGCTAGAATGAGCTTCGCCGGCTGTTGACGTCGGAGGGCCTTAAGCGCGGCGCGGACCGTCGCACCCGTCGCGATGCCGTCATCCACCACGATCGCCGTCCGGCCTTTGGCGGAGACACGCTCGCAGCCCTTCAAATAGAGGGCGCGCCGGCGCTCGATTTCGGCAAGCTCTCGCTTGCTGGCTTCGGCGATGTACTTGTCCGCGTCGAGCGTCGTCGCACGCACGTCTTCGTTGACGACGACCTGTGGCTCGGACCCGTCGACCACTGCGGCCAGAGCAAGCTCAGGCTGCCAGGGATGGCCGATCTTGCGCACAAGGACAAGATCAAGAGGTGCCGCCAGCGCGTTTGCGACTTCTCGGCCGACAGGCACGCCGCCGCGCGGCAATGCGAACACGACCGGATCCTGCAGCACTCGACCGCTCAACGCCTTTGCAAGCTGGCGCCCGGCGTCGGCGCGATCACGAAAGAGTGGACCATGTCGCATCGCTTTTCTCTCAATCGTCGACACGGCAGAGAACCACTTTGCGGTCCCACGATTATTGACGCACATCAACGAGCCAACCATTCCGCTGCTGCAGTCTAGATTGCTGCGAATTGGTAGGAGCCCTCCAACGGGACACGCGCGGCGGGATTGAAACAAATGGCTCGCATAGAACAGTTCGATGAGGCAGTCCCGGCGGCTGAGAATTGGATCGGCGCCTTGCTGGACCGTCTCGCCTGGCGCGACCGACAAAAAGGGTTTCTCGCCCTAATGGCCACACTGCATGCGTTGCGCGACTACCTCCCGCCGGACGAGGCCATGTATTTGGGAGCGCAACTGCCGCCTTTACTGCGGGGCTTTTACTACGAGGGGTGGCATCTGGCCGGACGCCCGCTCTCGATCGAAAACCGGAACGAATTTCTCGAGCGTATTCAAGACGGCGTCCATCGCGATCCGGGCATTGATGCCGAAGTCGTAGCTCGCGCCGTTCTTGCGTTGCTTGCGGAGCGTCTCCCGGCGGGCGAGCTTGAGGATGCCAAGGCGGCCACGCCAAAGCCGCTGCGAACGCTCTGGCCGAGCTGACGATCGTTTGGATCATGAGTGCGATCGAGGACGAAGGCCGCGCCCAGCAAGCATTGCCGTCTGTCAAGATTTTCCTGTGCGGCGACGTCATGACGGGCAGAGGCATCGATCAGGTGCTGCCCCTTCCGTGCGCGCCCCAACTTCACGAGCAATACATGTCGCTCGCGACGGATTACGTGTCGCTGGCGGAGCGAGCCCACGGCACGATCGCGAAACCCGTCGACCCGGCCTACATCTGGGGCGTGAGCCTCGAAGAAATGCAGCGCCAGGAACCGGCGGCGCGCATCGTCAATCTCGAAACGAGCATCACGCATGGCGACGACTTTTCGCCCAAGGGGATCAACTACAGAATGAGCCCTGAAAATGCTGTGTGCCTGACTGCGGCGCACATCGATTGCTGCGTGCTGGCGAACAACCATGTGCTCGACTTTGGGCATGCGGGGCTCATCGACACGCTTTCGACGCTGAAGCGGCTGAACATAGGCGCCGCCGGCGCGGGGCGCGATATGGCCGAAGCGATGTCGCCCGCCGTGGTCGACATTGGCGGAGGCGGTCGGTTGCTCATCCTGGGCTGCGCGGCGCGCTCAAGCGGCGTTCCTTTGGCGTGGGCCGCACGGCGCGACAAACCCGGCGTGAGTCTCAGCAATTTGTCCGATCTCGACGCGGATGCGATTGCCGACCGGGTCGCAAAGATGAGGCGGCCGGGCGATGTCGTCGTCGTCTCCATCCATTGGGGGTCCAATTGGGGCTATGACGTTCCTGACGACCATAGGCGATTTGCGCATCGGCTGATCGACAAGGCCGGCGTATCCATCGTGCACGGACACTCCTCTCACCATCCAAGAGCGCTCGAGACATATCGAAACCGCCTGATCCTGCACGGCTGCGGCGATTTTCTGAATGACTACGAAGGCATTCGCGGTTACGAGCGGTTTCGCAGTGATCTGTCGCTCATGTATTTCGCAACCATCGATCGACGCAATGGCGATCTTCTATGCCTTGAGATCGTGCCTCTTCAGATCCGCCGTTTCCAACTGATCCGAGCTTCGCGTGAGGACTGCAGCTGGCTGCGGGATACGCTCGCTCGAGAGAGCCTACGATTTGGTGCGCACATCGACATGACGCCCTGCGGGACACTGACGTGTCGGCCAATGTGACCAGCTCGCCGGAGCGGGCGGCTTGCGGACGTGCTCTGCAGTTGACCGGCTGGCGCTCAGAGCCTGAAGAGGCCTGCTTGAACAGGTGCCGAAGTTTGATCTCCGTCAATCCGGTCTTGGGGCCGCCGGTGTTGAATGTGCCACCTCAACGTTTTCCGACGAGGCCAACATGGCATTGATGCTCGCAAGTCCCGCCTTCGCAAACGGTGATGTGATCCCAAAAAAATACACGTGCGTTGGAGAGGGCGTGTCGCCGCCGTTAAGCTGGAGTGAGGTCCCGGAGGGAACACGGAGTTTCCTCGTCGTGTGCGACGATCCTGACGCGCCGGGGACGTTCTATTATTGGGCCGCTTACGACATTCCGGGAAACTGGCGCGGACTGTACGAAGGGTATGCCGCAGAAACGCTCGCCGGCGGTTTCAAGCAGGCAATCAACGATTTCGGAACGCCCGGATATGGCGGACCCTGTCCCCCTCCCGGGGAGCGGCCCCATGTCTATCATTTCCGTCTGAGCGCACTTGAAGTCGACACGCTTCCGTCGGGCTTCGGCCCGCGCTGCGAAGAGATCGTCGCCTTGGCGCAACCCTATGAGATCGCATTCGCCGAACTCGTGGGTTTTTATGCGCGCAAGGCCGTTCGGCCGCTCGGTTAGAGGCAAGCAAGAATATGCCAAAGCACACAGTCAGAGCCTTTGCGACTGAACTCAAGGATCTTGCGCAGAAGATCATTGAAATGGGGACGCGTGCGGAGAAGCAGGTCGCCGACGCGTTCGAAGCCCTGAGCAAGCGCGACAGCGATCTCGCGCGGCATGTCGTTGCAGGGGACGATGCAATCGACGAGCTGCAACGCGAAGTCGAGCGAGAGGCAATCACAACCATTGCCCGGCGACAGCCGATGGCGATCGATCTTCGAGAGGTTGTTGGAGCCTTGCGCGTTTCCAACGACCTCGAACGCATTGGCGATCTCGCCGAGAACATAGCCAAACGGGTGCTCTTGCTGACCGGCGAAATTCAGTTCGAGCAAGGCTTGGCCCAACTCGAGCGCATGGTTCAGCTTGTCCGCGCTCAGCTGAGTGGGGTGCTGCACAGCTATGTCCACCGCGACAGCAGCGAAGCGTTGGCGGTGTGGCGCCGGGACCAAGAGTTAGACGCGATGCACGAGTCGCTGTTCCGCGAACTGCTCACTTACATGATGGAAGACGGGCGAAAGATCACCTTTTGCACGCATCTTTTGTTTTGCGCAAAGAACGTCGAGCGCATGGGTGATCACGTCACCAACGTCGCCGAGACCGTCTACTTCATTGTCGAGGGCCTGGCGCTGACGCAGCAGCGTCCGAAAGCCGACATTACGAGTGCCCGCGACGCGCGTCATCACCCGACCGGTCGCCAAGGCGCTGCATGATGAAAGGCGTGTGATCGGCGATGGATGAGAAGACCCGTATCAATTTGTGGTACTTGGCTGGCGCGGTTTTCTTGCTGCTGCTGTTTCAGTGGTGGCTTTTCGCAGAGCAAGCCAAGACCGTGCCCTTCAGCGAGTTCCAAGCGCTGTTGCGCGCGGGGAAGGTTGCGGAGGTGGCGATCTCCGATAAAGGAATCACAGCGGAATTGAAGCAGCCGCTGCCGGACGGTCGCAAGCTGATCTATGCCGTGCGCGTAGAACCGGTGCTGGCCGAGGAGTTCAACCGTTACGGCGTGAAGTACCGCGGTGTGACTGAAGACAACATCGTCGGTGAAATCTTCTCGTGGGTGTTCCCGCTCCTGGTCTTTTTCGGCCTCTGGTACTTCGTGATTCGCAGGCTGGTCGAAAGGCAAGGCCTTGGTGGCGGGCTCATGGCGATCGGAAAAAGCAAGGCGAAAGTCGCAGTCGAGAAAGACATCAAGATCACGTTTGACGATGTCGCCGGCGTCGACGAGGCCAAGGATGAGCTGAAGGAAATCGTCGCCTTCCTGAAGAACCCAAGCGCGTACGGCCGCCTCGGCGCACGAATTCCGAAGGGCGTGCTTTTGGTCGGCCCCCCAGGCACTGGCAAGACGCTTCTGGCGCGGGCGGTTGCGGGAGAAGCCAGCGTACCGTTTTTCTCGATCAACGGCTCCGAGTTTGTCGAACTGTTCGTGGGCGTCGGCGCTGCGCGCGTGCGCGACCTCTTCGATCAGGCGCGAACGCACGCCCCTTGCATCATTTTCATCGATGAGCTTGATGCCCTCGGCCGCGCTCGCGGCGTGTTGCCGATGAGCGGCGGGGCGGACGAGAAGGAGCAAACGCTCAACCAACTCTTGGCCGAGCTTGACGGATTCGATCCCTCGACCGGCGTCGTGCTTCTGGCGGCGACAAACCGGCCCGAGATCCTCGACCCTGCGCTGCTAAGGGCGGGCCGCTTCGACCTGCAAATATTGGTGGACCGGCCCGACAAGACCGGGCGAGTTCAGATCCTTCGCGTCCATGTGCGCAAGGTCAAGTTGGGTTCCGATGTCGAACTGGAGCAGGTCGCAGCTCTCACCGCAGGCTTCAGCGGCGCGGATCTGGCCAACCTCGTCAACGAGGCGGCGATCTTGGCGACGCGGCGCGCCGGCGAGGCGATCACGACCGACGATTTCACCCGCGCGATCGAGCGGATCGTCGGGGGCCTCGAAAAGAAGAGCCGGATCTTGAATCCGAAAGAGCGCAAGGTGGTTGCCTATCACGAGACCGGGCACGCGCTCGTGATGTTGGCCCTTCCTGGCACGGCCGTGGTCCACAAGGTCTCGATCATTCCGCGGGGAATCGGCGCACTCGGCTACAACATTCAGCGCCCGACCGAAGATCGCTATCTGATGACGTCGGAAGAGCTGGAGAACAAGCTTGCCTGCCTTTTGGGAGGCCGTGCCGCCGAACTGCTGGTCTTCGGAGAATTGTCCACCGGCGGGGCCGACGATCTCGACAAGGCGACGGACATCGCGCGAAGCATGGTTATGCGCTACGGAATGGACGAAACACTCGGTAAAGCCGTCTACGCGCAACGACAACCGCTCTTCATCGGCGATACGGCGGTCGTGCGTGGCGAAGAAACCCGAACCTACAGCGAAGGCACCGCGCGTGAGATTGACGAAGCCGTCCGCAAGCTTCTCGACAAAGCCGAGGCTCGTGCTTTGGCCGTTCTCAAGTTGAACAGACAACTCCTGGACAAGACCGCAGAACGGCTCTTGGTCGAAGAAACGCTATCGGCCGACGCGTTGCCAAGGCCCCTTAACCCGGACGTGGCGGTTCTTCCGGCTCCGACGAGCGGCAGCCAGCCGGACGGGGAGGCGGCAAAGCGACTGTCCGGCCGACGGTAAGGCCGGGCCGCTGCCTCGAAAGGCCTTGATTTCTGCCATTGCTGACACCATTTCGCACGCGCGAGGATAAGGCCGCGAGAGTCCCGAGCGCGCCTGATTGTCTCGCTTTTTCCCGATCGCCAGCGCGTTCGCAGAGGTGAAGGCAGGATTAGTCGCCTGCGCGAAATCTTCGTCTTGGCCGGCTCGCAAGGCGAGGGTGTTAGAGGAAGTCAGTTGTCTGCAGTGGTACGAAACGTTCGATTGGAGCAGGACTACGAATGGTCCGGCCTTGAGAGGCAGGACGTCGCTTGCGACGCTCTTGATGTGGAAGCCCGCGCGGTCGAGTTGGACCGTGACGTGCTTCCCAATGTTCGCGAATTCGAGATTCCGGCCGCTCGCCCGAACGACGGCGGCACGGAAGACGGCGAGGATCGCCGCACGGTCGAGGTGCGCACGCTCGCCATCGTCGAAAATCCACAAGAAAACGCAAGCGCGACCTTCTCTCGCGATCTGATCGACACGTACTTCCGGCAGATGGGCGACGGCGAGTTCCTCTCCCGCGAAGAAGAGGTGGCGCTCGCCAAGCGCATCGAGGCGGCCAAGGCGGCCATGCTCAATGGCCTCTGCAGTGTGCCGGCCCTTCTTGAGCGGATCCAGAAGTGGGGCACTGATTTGCGCGAAGGGCGTGTGAGCGCTGGGTACCTCGTCGATCCATCCGCCTTCGGCCCAACTGGGGAAGGCGTTGATGACGTTGTCGAGTTGCCCGTCACGGAAGACGAAGATTTCGACGGGCGTGCTGCGCGAAAGACGGGTGTCGAGCGCGCCGTCAAGGGCCGCGTCGATCGCTTGTGCGGCCTTGCTCGCGAAATCGCTTGCCTCAGCCGCGAGCGCATGTCGACGTCGGCTGCCGGCCGCACCTTTGGCCCAAAGCGCCGCGCTCGGTTGGCCGCCCTCATCGCGGAATGTGGCAAGGTGGCGGCAAATCTACGCCTGCATCCCAATCGCCTCTCCGAGCTCGCTTGCGAATTGGAGCTCGAGCATCGAAGCCTCGCCGAAGCTGAACGGAAGATGCCGGCTTCTGCACAAGAAATCTCTGCGATCGTAGTCCGTATCGGCCTGCCCGACGTCGAATTCCATAAGGTCGTGGCGCAGGTGCGCGACGCCGAGCGCGCGGCGAGGCGCGCACGCGAGGAGATCGTGAAAGCGCATCTACGGCTTGTTGTATCGATTGCGAAGAAATATCGCCGCGCGAGCTCCCTCGAATTTCTCGACCTGATTCAAGAAGGCAACATGGGCTTGATGCACGCGGTCGAGAAATTCGACTGGCGTCGCGGCGTCAAAGTTTCGACGTATGCAACCTGGTGGATCCGGCAAGCCATCGTACGCGCAATTGCGGACCAGGGCCGCATCATCCGCATTCCCGTTCATATGAAAGAGACCGCAACGCGCGTGCTGCGCGAACGCACGAAGCTCCATCAGAAAGAGGGTCGCGAACCGAGCCTTGCGGACGTTGCGCTGCGCTCAGGGGTCTCTGTCCCTCAGGTGGAGAAGGTCTTGTCGCTCGTACAGGATCCGACATCGCTTGACCTTCCGATTGGCGAAGACGGAGACGCTACGCTCGGCGACCTGATCGAGGCCACGGACACGATCGATCCGTTGGCGGTCGCCCAGGCGAGCGCGCTCAAAAGGGTCCTGGCCGAGACGCTCACCGAACTGACGGAACGCGAACAGCGCATCCTGCGAATGCGCTTCGGGATCGGCGGCAGTTCGGAGCACACGCTCGAGGAAGTCGGGAAGAGCTTTGGGGTGACGAGAGAGCGAATTCGGCAGATCGAAGCGAAGGCGCTCGACAAGTTGCGCCATCCGACACGTGCGCGCAAACTGCTGGCGTACGCGGAGAGCTGACCGGTTCGCTGATCTGCCTCGGTAATGCGAGTACGGTTCAGCGATAGTCGATCGTGATCGACGAGACCTTTGAGTCGAGGTGCCGGTCGACGAAGCCGAGAAACGCCGACAACATTTGCCACTCACGATCATGTGCCGGCGCACGAATCTTCGCCGTGACCGAGCCCGAAGGCCCGCGCTCCAGCCTTACCCATCCGCGATAGGCCTTGTGCTTCCACTTGGCTGCGCTCCGCGTGACGCGGCCCGCGCGTTGAAACGTCCCGCGGCTCTTCTTGCGAATCTCGCCCTCTTTTCTCACGAGATCGTCGTACAGTCGTTCCCCTTCATGCGGCACGATTTGAATGACCTTCATGGGACTCTCCTCAAGGGATGCGCATCAACTTTCACCCGTCGACATAAATCCATCCTTCGCCGTTGCATCGAGAACAAGACGCGTCACCTGCACGCCCCGTCGCCTGGCACGACGGGCATTCCACCCATTGGTCGTGCTCGATCGCTAGTCGAATGAAGCCAGGGCAGGTTCTTTCGCGCGCCAGCGGCTTCGCACATCTTTTTCCGATCCGTTCGAACGATCTGACCGACGTGAGGCATCGCGCGCAAAGGCCGACCGGTCGATCGCGCTTTTTCGCGGTTGCTTCGGCGCTTTGCGACATGGACAGCCTTCGGAAGCTTTGGACGTTCACATATGCAAAAGTCTGCCTCCATCAAGGTGGCCGGAATTTGACTTACCTCAATAAGCCCTCTTTACGGGGTCCGGAGGCGCTCGCGTCGACGTCGAGCAAAGCGGCTGCGCAGGGGTCTCAAACGGGCCCTTGTCCGCGGGGACGTAAAGGCGCCGCTCACGCCCGACCGAAGACGCATCGAATCCCGTGCGCAGCAAAACTCTCTCGCGTCGCGCGCATGGAGCCGTCGACGTCGATGCCGCGGCATGCGTCTTCGATCACGACGGCTTCGAAACCGTCACGCCTTGCGTCCTCGGCTGAGTAGCGCACGCAGAAGTCGAATGCGAGGCCGGCAAGAAAGACGCGCGTAAAACCTCGTTCCCGCAGATATCCGCTCAATCCCGTCCGGGTCTTGCGGTCGTTCTCATAGAAGGCGGAATAAGAATCGATATCGCGATGATAACCCTTGCGCAGGATGAGTTCTGCATGGGCGATCTGCAAGTCGTCGCGGAACTCGGCTCCGCGCGTTCGCTGCACGCAATGATCCGGCCAAAGGATTTGCGCGCCATACGCGACTTGGATGGTCTCGTACGGCTTTTTGCCAGGGTGCGCGGACGCGAACGATTGATGTCCGCGCGGATGCCAGTCCTGTGTCAGCACCACGTGCTCGAATTGCGTGGCGAGCTGATTGACCAGCGGCACGACCTCATCGCCACGAGGAACGGCGAGAGTCCCGTCGGGGCAAAAGTCGTTCTGGATGTCGACAATCAGCAGGACGTCTCGATCGCAGATCGCGAGCTTTTCGCTCATTGCCGCGCCCTCCCAGACAGGCGGCTGTCGACCTCGGCTACCAGGCGCACCAGCGGCTCCCCTACATGCACTGGATAGCTTGTGGCGGGTTCCAACTTGCGCACAGACTCCGGCAACCGTTCGAGATCGCGCGCGGCGCGCGCGCGGCTTTCGGCGAGAGTTGGCGATGCACCAACTCGGCGACCGCCTTGCATGACCAATTGAACCAGCGGGTCGCCGGCCTGGTCATCATTCTCGACCGACAGAACATCGCCGGCCATGCGGCCATCCGGTTCATACCGCCGCCACACTTGCTTGCGGCCCGGCCATGTCGCCTTGCCGGTGGAAAGCTTGCGCCGCGCAACGCCTGCGTATTCCTGAAGCTTGTAGGCACAGTCGAGCGCCGGAACATCCGACGACGTCGTCAAGCTCGTGCCGATGCCGAAACCGTCGATGGGGGCGCCGGCGCGAAGCATGCCCGCGATCGTGTCTTCGTCGAGCCCGCCGCTCGCGAAGATTGTGACGCCGTTCAACCCGCCGTCGTCGAGAATACGCCGGACGCTCTTGGACAACGCCGTCATGTCGCCGCTGTCGAGCCTCACCCCGCGGACCACGATGCCGCGTTGCTTCAGCCGGGGTGCAAGCGCCACGACCTTTCGGGCGGCGGCTTCGGTATCATATGTGTCGATCAGGAGCGTCAGGTGCTCCGGTCGTGACTCCGCGAAGTATTCGAATGCGGCGGCTTCATCGTCGAACGCCTGTACGAACGAGTGCGCCATGGTGCCGAACGTCGGTATTCCGAACAGCCTTTCGGCTTGCACGGTGGCCGTGCCGGCAAATCCGGCAAGGTAGCTTGCGCGCGCAGCCATGATGCCGGCCTCCGCGCCATGCGCGCGGCGCAAGCCGAAATCGACGAGTTGTTTTCCCGGTGCGGCAAGCGTCATGCGCGCAGCCTTGGACGCGATCAACGATTGGAAGTGCAGGATGTTGATGAGGCGCGTCTCGACCAATTGGGCCTGAGGCAGTGGCGCCGTCACGCGCAGGATCGGCTCGTTGGCGAAGAACACGGTGCCTTCGGGCATTGCGTGCACGTCGCCGGTGAAGCGCATTTCGGCAAGGTGGTCGAGGAACTCCTTTCCGAAGCGGCTGCCGCGTGCCAGCCATTCGATTTCTTCGGGCGAGAAACGCAGGTTCTCCAAGAACTGGAGGGCGTGCTCAAGGCCGGCAGCAATCAGGAAACCGCGGCGCGCGGGAAGCTTGCGCACGAAAAACTCGAACACCGCCGTCTTTGTCTCAGCATGATCCAGATAGGCCTGGATCATGTTGAGCTGATAGAGATCGGTCAGCAGCGGTGTGGTCGCATCATTCATCTGGCACCTTGGCGCCACCAGTGCTCAACATTCTCCTAAATTCATCCGTTCGGTCAGTTCGCCTGCATAGGCAACTCCCGTAACCTCGAAAGCTTCTCCGCCGCGCGTCATCTACTCGGCTGCCGCAGCGCCGACCGTGATGCGTTCGTGCGCCAGCTTGGTGACATTGCCGTAGTCGGGCTTGCCGGTACCGAGGACAGGCACCTTTTCGACGTAAACGATCTGGCGCGGAACCGCGAGTTCGGGCACGCCGTGGCTTTGTGCCCAGGCCGCGAGTTCAGCGCGGTTCGCTTCCTTAGCGTCGGTGACCAGAACGATCTGCTCGCCCTTTCGGCCGACGGGGACCGAAACGGCTGTGTGCGTGTTGTCGGGCCACAGGGCCGAAGCGCAGTTTTCGACCACTGCGAGTGACACCATCTCGCCGCCGATCTTGGCGAAGCGTTTCATGCGGCCGCGGATGGTGATGTAGCCGTCGCTATCGATCGCCACGATATCCCCTGTGTCATGCCACCCGTCGGGAGGCGGATGCACGACCCCCGGCTGATCGGGTCTTAGATAGCCCTTCATCACGTTTGGACCGCGCACGAACAAGCGGCCTGCATCGGGGATGCCTTCGACCGGTTCGAGCCAGTATTCCATGCCGGCCATCATTGTGCCGACGGTGCCAAGTCGGTTCGCGCCGGGCTGGTTTGTGGCGACCACGGCGGCGGCTTCAGTGACACCGTAACCCTCCAGAATCTCCATGTTGCAGCGGCGGCGTAAAAGCTGGCGGGTTTCATCGCGGACATGCTCGGCGCCGCATACCGCCAGGCGCAAAGAGACAAGGTCGCCTTCACTGGATGCGCGGGCGTATTGCGAAATGAACGTGTCGGTCGCAAGCAGGATCGTCGCCTTGGTCTTGCGAATGCGCTTTGCGATCTCTTTTGCGTGCAGCGGGGAGGGATAGCAGACCGTCTTGACGCCCACCATCAACGGCAAGATCGCGCCGACCGTCAGGGCAAAACAATGAAACGTCGGCAGCGGGTTAAACAGAACGTC
>JBGOVA010000043.1:0-22430 GCA_041477875.1 Micropepsaceae bacterium
ACTCGACATGCGCCTCGACCGGACGGAGGCGAAATGGGGCGCGCGGCTGATGTTCTTCCGGTGCGGCGATCTGATCGTCGAAGTCGTGCACGACCTGAAGGAACAACCCTCCGGCGCGCCCGACAAACTCTGGGGCTTGTCTTGGCGCGTCGCCCACGCCGACGCAGCGAACGCACGCCTGAAGGCGTCAGGCTTCGACGTTTCTGAAATCCGCACCGGCCGAAAGCCCGGCACGCGCGTCTTCACCGTTCGCAACAACACCCTCGGCGTGCCCACGTTGTTCGTCGAACCCGCTGCGCAGCGCGACTAAAGCCGATTGCGAAATTCGAGCCGAAGTTCTATCTTTGTTCTTTCCTGCCTCGCCCGCCCAATGGGCATGTGCGGGCTGCGATTTGACATTGTTAGGTGATGCAAATTGCCGTTGTGCGTGAACCGCGCGGCTTACGTCGCGGCGCGTTCTCGTCTTCAGTCTTCAGCGACGTGAACGGCCTTTTCGGGCGGAGAATGTGATGGCACGTGATGGCATGTGATGGATGCGTGATGGCATTTTTGGCTCAAATCAGCCGATGTGATGGCGTGATGGATCGGATTACACATGTTTCGGAAGCAGGGATTTCGCTCAACCTGCGCTATATCCGGCTTGCCCGGCCACCATCTCAAGCTGTCGTAAGTTACGCGGCCAGAATCTTCGCGACCGTTTGGCGATAGGCGAAGACAGCGTTGTCTTCCGCAGCATGGCGACGACCTTGGACGACCCAATGCCCCGCCACCATCACGTCGCGCACGGCCCCGCGCCCCGCGACGAACACATAACTGTCGAGCGCTTGCGTCGCATCGCGTCCGGCCAGCGACACGTGATCCGTGTCGACGACCGCCCAATCGGCGCGCCTGCCCGTCGCAAGCTCGCCCGCGCTGAGGCCTAGGGCGCGCGCGCCGCTCAGCGCGGCTTCGGCCCACAGGCGCGCCGCCGTATGGGGCACGCCTGCTGAAGCGGCCACGTTGCGCCGACGATGGAGGAGACGTTGCGAATACTCCAGCATCTTCAATTCCTCAGCCGGGTCGACGGCGATGTGGCTGTCGCCGCCGATGGCGAAATGTCCGCCGGCGTCGAGATAGTCGGGCAGGGGAAATATCCCGTCCCCGAGATTGCCTTCGGTCGTCGGACACAGGCCCGCCACCGCGCCGCTCTTCGCCAGCGCGCGCGTTTCCTCCGGGGTGAGATGCGTCGAATGAACCAGGCACCAGCGCCGATCGACGTCGAAAGTCTTCAGCAGATATTCGACAGGCCGAGCACTGAGAAAACGCACGCACTCTTCAACTTCGCCGATCTGTTCGGCAGCGTGAATGTGAATCGGCGATCCGGCTTCGACGCCAGCAATCGCCTCGCGCACCAGCGCGGGCGGCACGGCACGCAAGGAATGCAAAGCCAAACCCAGATTCGTGACGCCGGGTTTTCCACGCATCGCCTCGCGCAGTCTCAACAGCTCGTCGACGGACTTGCCGAACCGCTTCTGCCGCTCGTTCAACGCCCGCCCGTCTGCAGCGCCGGAGACATAGAGCGTCGGCAGCAGCGTCATCGCGATGCCGCTCGTCTCGGCAGCGCGCGCAAGGGCGTCGGCCATCGCCGTCGCCGGCGCATACGCGGCGCCGCCGGGCTGATTGTGCAGATAGTGAAACTCGCCGACCGACGTGTAGCCGGCCTTCAGCATCTCGATATAGAGGAACCGCGCGATCGCCTCTTGGCTTTCCGGCGTCACGCGCTCGGCGAAGCGATACATCGCCTCGCGCCAACTCCAGAAATTATCGCCGCCGCCGGCATCCCATTCGGCGAGCCCCGCCATAGCGCGCTGGAACGCGTGGCTGTGCACGTTCGCCACGCCGGGCAAAACAAGGCCCTTGATCGCTTCGTCGCCGGGCTGTCGAGCCGCGTTCGGTTCCACCGATCGGATCGTGTCGCCGTCAACGCCGATGCGCACGGATTTCCGCACACCCCCGGGCAGCAACGCTTGCTCCGCGTGATAGACCTTCATCCCGGCTCCGATTCACGTAAAGTCGCGAGAGTTTAGGGCAGCACGCCATGAAATGGGACCATCTTTGGATCAACGCGCGCCTCGCGACCATGCGCGAGGGGATGGGTCCATACGGCGCGATCGAGAACGCGGCGCTCGCCGATCTCGGCGGCCGCTTGGTCTTCGCCGGTCCCATGAGCGACCTGCCTGGCAGGCCGGACGCGTTGGCGCGCCGTTTCATCGACGCAAAGAACCAGTGGATCACGCCCGGCCTAATCGACTGCCACACGCACCTGGTGTTCGCCGGCAATCGCACCGCCGAGTTCGAGCAACGGCTGAACGGCGCAAGCTACGAGTCGATCGCAAGGGCCGGCGGCGGCATCATGTCCACCGTCCGCGCCACGCGCGCGGCAAGCGAAGACGCATTGTTCGAACAGGCGCGCTCGCGCCTTCACGGCTTTATCGCCGAAGGCGTGACCACGGTCGAAATCAAATCGGGCTACGGCCTGGATCTCGAAACGGAGCTTCGCATGTTGCGCGTGGCGCGCCGGCTGGCGCTCGACATGAAGCTTCGCGTGTCGACGACATATCTGGGCCTTCACGCCCTGCCGCCCGAATACGCGAACAACCGCGCCGACTATGTCGCCGAGATGAGCGGCCCCGTCCTTCGCGCCGTCACGGACGAAGGATTGGCCGATGCCGTCGACGCGTTTTGCGAAGGCATCGCCTTCACGGCGGAGGAAACCGGCCGGTTCTTCACGGCGGCGGCGGCGCTCGGGCTGAGGATCAAACTTCACGCCGACCAACTCTCCGATACGAACGGCGCGTCGCTTGCCGCGAAGTTCGGCGCGCTCTCGGCCGACCATCTCGAATACGCGGATCAGGCCGGCATCCAAGCGATGGCAAAGGCTGGAACCGTCGCCGTGTTGTTGCCTGGCGCTTTTTACATTCTGCGCGAAACGCGAAAACCGCCGCTCGCACAGCTCCGCCAAGCGCGCGTGCCGATCGCGATCGCGACGGACTGCAACCCCGGCACGTCGCCCGTGGTCTCACTGCTCACCACCATGTCCATGGCCTGCACCTTGTTCGGCCTGACGCCCGAAGAAGCGCTCGCTGGTGTCACCCGCCACGGCGCGCGCGCCCTGGGACTGCAACACGAAACCGGCGCGCTCGAGGTTGGAAAGGCTGCCGACTATGCCGTTTGGCCGGTCGAGCATCCGGCTGAACTCAGCTACTGGGTCGGCCGGCTGAATCCGTCCGCCGTCGCCTGCAGCGCCGCTCTCGCATCCGCCAATCAGCAAACCGAGCAATGAACCAATTCGCGAACTATCCAAGCCTGAAGAACGAGACGGTCATTGTCACCGGCGGTGCTTCGGGCATCGGCGCGTCGATCGTCGAACACTTCGCTCAACAGGGCGCTCGCGTCGGCTTCCTTGACTTCGACGATGCGGCCGGAAAATCGCTCGTCATGAAAACCGGCGCGACATTCGTCCATTGCGATCTCCGCGACATCGCAGCCCTCAAGTCGGCCATCGCGAAGATCGAAGGAGCCCTGGGTCCGCCCCTTGCGCTCGTCAACAACGCCGCGCGCGATGACCGCCACGCGATCGAGGACGTCACGCCCGAATTCTGGGACGAACGCATGGCGACGAATCTCCGCCACCAGTTCTTCGCGGCCCAAGCGGTGATCCCGGCGATGCGCAAGCGCAAGCGCGGATCGATCGTCAACATCGGCTCGATCAGCTGGATGCTGGCGCAAGGTGGCATGCCGGCCTACCTGACGGCGAAATCGGCGGTGCAAGGGTTGACCCGCGCGCTCGCGCGCGATCTTGGGAGTGACGCTATCCGCGTGAATACGGTCGTGCCCGGCTGGATCATGACCGAGCGTCAGATCAAACTCTGGCTCACGCCCGAAGGCGAAGCCGAACTCATGACCAATCAATGCTTGAAGGAAAAACTCTACCCGCCCGACGTCGCGCGCATGGTGTTGTGGCTCGCCGCCGACGACAGCCGCATGGTCACGGCGCAAAGCTTCGTCGTCGACGGCGGTTGGACATGAAGATCGCCTGCGTCGCCGACACGAAGTGCGTTCTTGGCGAAGGTCCCGTTTGGGACGAGCGAACGCAGACCCTCTATTGGGTCGACATCAAAGGGCCGGCGATTTGGCGCCTCGATCCGAGAACCGGCGAAACGCGCAACTGGCCTATGCCCTATCGCATCGGCGCCATCGCCTTCCGCGAGAAGGGCGGCCTCGTCGCCGCGATGAAGCTGGGTTTCGCCCTCGTCGATCTCGACACAAACGAAGTCGACATCATTGCACGGCCGGAGGCGAAAATGCCCGACAACCGTTTCAATGACGGCGCCTGCGATCCCATGGGCCGATTCTGGGCGGGCACCATGGACGATCTGGAGAAGTCGCCGACCGGTCATCTCTACCGCCTCGACAAGGACCTCGGCGTCACGCGCTTCGAAGCGGGCTTCGTCATCACCAACGGCATTCGTTGGTCGAACGACGGCACGCGCATGTATTTCGTCGACAGCGCCGCGCGCACGATCTGGGTCTACGGCTTCGACGCCGTGAAGGGCGTGCCGGGCACGCGCCAGGTGTTCGCGAAACTGGGCGAAGCCGACGGATGGCCCGACGGTCTGTGCGTGGATGCGGACGATCATGTCTGGGGCGCGCATTGGGGCGCCGGACGCATCACGCGCTACCGTCCCGACGGCACCAAAGACCGCATGATCGAGATTCCCGCGCCGAACGTGACTTCGTGCTGCTTCGGCGGCGAAACCTTCGAAACTCTGTTCGTCACGACCGCACGCATCGGCTTGGAGGAAGGACGGCTCAAGGCCGCGCCCAGCGCCGGCGGCATCTTCGCGGTAACGGGGCACGGCGCCCGCGGCCGCCCCACGCATCGGTTCGCCGGCTGATACCTTGCAATACCTTCCCAATCGCGCATTGTGAGCAAAACAAAACGCTATTGGGAGGATTAAGGGCATGTCGGCCGCTGCGGGAGAAGTCGCCGCTCAACCGCAAGCGACCGCGGTGGAGCCCGTCAAGCCATTCCTTTCCGCGCGTTCCGTCATGCTTCTCTTGCTTCTCGTCGTCTACATCTCGAACTACGCCGATCGCCAAATCCTGAACGTCCTCGCCGTCCAGATCATGGACGATCTGAAGATCGGCAACGCCGCCTTCGGGTTCCTCTCCGGCCTATCGTTCGCGGTGTTCTACGCGACGCTCGGCATCCCCATCGCGATGCTCGCCGATCGCGTCAGCCGCAAATGGATCTTGGTCGGAGCGACGATCGTCTGGTCGGTGATGACGACGGCCTGCGGTTTTGCGCAAGGCTTCTGGCAATTGGCCATTGCGCGCATCGGCGTGGGCGTTGGCGAAGCCGGCGGAAGCCCGCCCTCGCATTCGATGATCTCCGACCTCTTCTCTCTCAGCCAGCGCGGCACCGCACTCGCGATCTATTCTTTAGGTGTGCCGCTCGGAACGGCAGTTGGCAATCTGGTCGGCGGCCAAGTCGGCGCTGCGTGGGGCTGGCGCACAGCCTTCTACGTTCTGGGCTTTCCCGGCTTGTTGTTGGCTCTCTATGTCGCATTCAAGTTCAAAGAGCCGCCGCGCGGCCATTCCGACGGCGGCATCGATGCAGCCGCGTCCGCGCCGGGACTCGGCGAAGTTGCGCGTTTCATGCTGTCGCAGAAGTCGCTCGTGCACACGATCGTCGGCGCGACGTTGATCACGGCCGTTGGTTACGGCGGGTTGGCGTTCATCGCCAAGTTCCTGCAGTACTCGCACGGCATGAAGCTGACAGACGTCGCGAACTATCTTGCCCTCCAGACCGGCGTGACCGCGGCGATTGGAACATTCTTGGGCGGTTACCTTTCCGACGTACTGTCGCGCCGCAATCTAGGCTGGAGCGCGTGGGTCGTGACCGCGGCTGTCGTGTTTTCCGTGCCGTTCAGCATCGCCGTCTATCTTTTGAACGACACGAAGACCGTCCTCTGGCTGATGACGATCACGATCCTCGTTGGCGGCCTCTATCTGGCGCCCACATTCGCCCTCGTGCAGAACCTGGTCGGCGTGAGGATGCGCGCGACCGCCGCGGCACTTCTCTTGTTCGTGATCAATCTCGTCGGCCTCGGCGCCGGACCCCTTGCCGTCGGCATCATCGCCGACGCGCTGACGCCGGTCTTCGACAAGGATGCCGTGCGCTACGCGCTCTTCATCTTCTCGATTCTTGGCCTCTGGGGTGCGTGGCACTATTGGCTCGCGCCGCGCACGCTGAAGGAAGATTTGGAGCGTGCGGCGAAGGCATGACGGAGCCTGACGCATCGCTGAATCTGCTTACGCTCGACGACGCCGGCTTCCAGAGGCTTTACGACGGCCGCATCGCGCCGATCTTCTCCGCCCGCGAAGCAGAGCGTCAAAGCGCCATGGGAGCATTCGCCTGGCGCTTTGGCGCGACATTGCTCGTAGCGCTCGCGGTCGTGGTGATCGCCGGCGCCACCACCGACGACGCGTTCCGCGGTCTCGTGTATGCGGCGTTCGTCGTGGCCGGCGGCTACTGGTTCGCTTATCGGCCGTTGGCGGACGTCGAACAACGCACAAAGTCGCAATCCCTGAACGCCGTCGCCGATGCAATCGGATGCAAGTACGAGTCAAGCGGGTTCGATGCGCCGGAAATCGATCGCTTCAGATCGCTGGAACTTCTCCCTGGCTGCGACCGCGACACGTTCGAGGATCTGTTTGAAGGGCGCTACCAGGCTTGCGGCTACGATTTCTACGACGCTCACCTTGAAAGGAAGCACCAGTCTCGCAGCGGGAGCCATTGGGTCACGGTGTTTCGCGGCCAGCTGATCCGCATCGCCTTCCCCAAGAAGTTCCAAGGCATCACCGTCGTGCGCCGTGACGCGGGCATCTTCAACGTGTTCGAGCGCTGGACGACCAAGTTGCAGCGCGTGGGCCTGGGCGACAGCAGGCTCGAGAAGGCCTTCGAAGTCTACTCGAACGACCAAGTCGAGGCGCGCTATCTGATCCATCCCGTCTTCATGGAGCGCCTGCTCGCACTCGAGGAACGCTTTAAAGGCGGCCGCCTGCGCTGCGCATTCGAGCACGGCGAACTCTTGATCGCCGTCGAAGGCAAGAACCGCTTCGAGATCGGCTCGATGTTCCGCACGCTGAACGATCCGACGCGCGCGAGATCGGTGGTCGGCGACATCACCGAGATCGTCCGCGTCGTCGATGCCGTTCTGACGGCCGAGCAAGGAGCTCCCCCGACGAACTGAAAACAAAAGGGCCCGGCAGCGCCGGGCTCCCATTCATTGTTCCTATGTCTATTGCGCGCCGCCGAGCATGTCCTGCCCGTTGGCGAGCACCTTGCCGTCCTTCGTGAACTCGATGTCGATGATGTAGGCCCGGTCGTCCTTCGGCGAGGCCGGATCAGGCTTGCCCATCGCGCGCACGCCGGCGACGACGGCCATCACTTGTTGGGCCATCTCGTCCTTCGTGCCGCGCTTCTCCATCGCCTTGGCGAGCGCGTCGATGCCGCTGAAGCGCAGCGAGACTTTACCCTCCGGCATCGGGTTTTCGGCCGGCAGATAGGTCGCGAGGCCCTTGCCCGTCATCTTCGCCGTCGGCGTCGTCAGGTTCATCTTGTTGAGCGCGATCGCCAACTTCGCGGCGGTCATCACCTGCATGAACTTTGCCGACAGATCCATGCCGACCTGCTCGAGCGCCGCGGTGCCGGCCGCGGTCGCGTCGGTGCCGGAGGCCGTTTCGCCCGCCGCCTTCTTGGCCTCGGCCTGAATCTGGGGCAGGGCATCCATGTAGATTTCCCACAGCTTCTGCCCCGGCACGCCCGTCGCCTCGACTTCAAGCGACGCGTCTTGGATGTCGGCTTCCGGCGGCAGCATCGGATCTTCCGCGCCGCCCGCCACGCCGCCGAGCCCGAAGCTTATGCGCAGCTTGGTCGTGCCCTTGCCGTCGCCCGAGGCGCCGAAACCCATCGACGTGTTCTTCAACGTGAACTGAATCTTGCCGTCCTGCGATGCCTCGAGACCATTCAGGCTGTAGACGTAGTCGACGGCGCCCATGAACTCGGGCATCCGCTTCATGAACGCGATCATCTTGGGATCGATCGGACCACCGGTCCAAGCTTTGAAGATTTCGGGGTTGGTAAGCGTGTAGCCCGCTTCCTTCGCGGCCTTCGCCCACTCTTCGAGACGCGCCCCCGTCATGTTCCCGGTCACGCCGAGCGAGGCCATCTTCATCGTCGTCTTCTCCGCCGGATCGTCGACGTTGAAGCCCGTAATGCCCATTTGATATTTGGCGTCGTAGAGCCCGGAGCCCTTGGGCTCGAGCTTGCCCGTAAACGCGATCTGATCGATCTTGCCCGTGCCGGCTTCGGTCGCCGAAGTGATCGTGAGGTTCGACAAGCGCATATCCAGATTGTCGATCGTCTGCAGCTTCTCGACCCAAACGCCTTTCAGCGTCTGGCTGCCGATCTTCACTTCGCCGTCGACCTTGCCTTCCTTGTTCTTGACTTGCATGGAACTGGGGATCGTCGCGTCGAAATTGACGAGCCCGTCGCCGCCGTTGCCGAAACGCACGGTGATCGGGTCGAGGACGGCCGAGTTGCCGTCTTTCTCCGTGAAGGTTAGACGCGGCAACGTGCCGACGACGGTGCCGTCGTCCTTTGTCTCGACCTTGGCCGCGCCCTCGGCCTTGGCGACGAATTCGCCGTCTGCCGATGGTTTGGTCAGTGTGCTGACGAATTGGTCGAGCCGTTGCTGGAGCTGCTTGGCATCGACGGCGGGTGTGCTTGCCGACCCGCCGCACGCCGTCAAGAAGACGGCGAGAAAGAGCGCAGGCGCGAAGCGCCGCGCGTGGCGACTGCTGGTCATGCTGATTTTCCTTGAGTGAGAGCGTCCTAAACCTTGAGGGCAGCGGAATGTGCTGCGGCCGGGCAAGGCGGGTCAAGTGCGCCCCGTCACGCGGAAATCCGCGATTCTTCAAGCGTTCTGAGCGCAGAGAGCCGTGATATCGACAGAATCAGGAGCGGAATGATCGCGCCGGCGAGCGCGATCCACAGCACGCCCGCAGGCCCTACAACATCCGCGAGTGGCCCGGCGATCAGCGCACCCGCCGGAAGAGCGAGCCCCTCGATCACTTGGAACGTCGCGCCGGCGCGTGCTTGCACATCCTCGCTCAGCGCGGTCTGGCGGATGCTCACCGTCAGGATCATGTAGGCTGAGAGAAATCCGTCGCCGATCAATTGTTGTGCAACGAGGAACGGGATCGTCAGCCATCCTTGGCCTTGCGCTGCGGGAATGAGCATGCTCGCCGCAACCCAGGACGCCAGGCAAAGCACCACCGCCCGACCATAGCCGAGGCGTCGGCTCAGCGGCGCGGCGACGAGCGCGCCCCACAGCGCCCCGATCCCGCCGACACCGATGATCACGCCGACGGTCGCCACGTCGAGGCCCAGCGTCCTCAGCGTAAAGATCATGTAAATCGTCGAGAAAAAGCCGGCGAACAGCCCGAACAATCCTTGCGCCATCAAAAGCGGGAACACGATTGGGTGCCCGCTGCACACCCGCCATCCCTCGGCGATATCGGACAAGGGATGCTGGGGCTCCACCGCCGGCGCAATACCCTCGTCGGCTGTGATCTGTCCGAGCCACCAAGCCGACCAAAGGAAACTGACGGCATCCGTGATGATTGCTATCGGAGCCGTGACCGCGCGAATCAGAATGCCCGCAACGCTCGGCCCCGCGATCTCGGCGACCGCCTCCGTGGTCTGCAGCTTCGTATTGCCCTCGACCAGGTGCTGAACCTGGACGAGCCGCGGTAGATAGGCGCTCTTGGCGATCATGAAGACCGCCGTGGCCGCTCCCGTCAGGGCGGCAACGATCACGAGCTGCGCCATGGTCAGGACACTGAAAATCGCGGCGGCGGGCAACGTCAGCAGCAAGAGGCATCGCAGGAGGTCCATTGCGATCAGCAGCGGCCGCTTGCGCGCGCGGTCGATCATGCCGCCCGCGAACATCGCGATGACGACGCCCGGCGCCGTCGTCATCGCGCTCAGCAGCGCAACGGCCGGCGCCGAAGCGTTCAGCGACGAGATCGCGATGATCGGCAGAGCCGTGCGCGTGATGCGGCTGCCGACCGCGCTGACCGCTTGCGCGGCCCACAGCCTGCGAAAGTCCGCATGCGCCCGCAAAGTGGCGCTCGACTCAGTTGCTCCGTTCACGGATCGTTAGCCTTTGAAACTCGTTTGGCTATCATCGCCTTAACGGCTCTTTCGCATATTCCACTTCATACTGAAAGGAAGCATCAACCACGACGACGGGGACAGGTTCGATGCGACGGAGAGGCATGTGGCCAAGATTCTGATCTGCGAGGACGACGACCTCTACCGCCAGATTGCGGAAGCGGCGTTCGCCGGCGGCAATCATCAGCTGTTCTTCGCGAAGAACGGCGATGAAGCGTTGGCGCGCCTGAAGACGGAATCGATGGACCTGATCGTCACCGACCTGGTCATGCCCGGAAAAGACGGTCTCGAAGTCATCCGCGCCATTCGCGGCGCGCACAGCCGCGTGCCGATCCTTGCCATGACGGCGGGGCTTGCATCCCTCAAGGAGCCGCTTCTGGTCGCCGCGACCGCGCTCGGCGCCGACGACGTCATCCAAAAGCCGTTCCGCCCTGTCGCGCTGCGCGAACGCACGGACGCGCTGCTGGCGAAGGCCGCGGCGAAACGCGGCGAGAGCGCCGCTTAGGACAGAGGCATGACGAAACGGCACGTCGAACCTCGCGCCGGCAAGTCCCGGACGCCCGAGGCGCGCGGCAAGCTTGCGCGCATCTTCGCCGTCTTGGCGCTGCTGAACATCGTGACGGCGATCGGCGCGCTGGCGATCAGTCAAATGACGCTGTTTATGCTGACGAAACAGCAGGCCGACGGCATCAGCTGGAACGCGCGCGTCGCGGAATTGATGACGCTCCGCGACGTTATTGCGCTGGTGGACTCTCCGGCCAACGCCATTTTCCAGTCGCAGGACGTCGCACTGGAACGCCGCCACCTCGCGACCGCCGAGGCGCAATTCGGCCAGACGCTGGCGCGCGTTCAAGACCGCTTCGCGCCCGTCGTCGAAGGCGAACTCCGCACCACGCCGCTCGCCCAGCAACTGCAGAGAATCGATGCGATGGCGACCGAGATGGCCCATCGCACGCACGTCGTTCTCGACTTCTATGCCGCAGGCCGGCTCGAAGACGCGGCGCGGGAAGGGTTCGAAGTCGACAACGCCTTTGGTCGCGCGACGACGACAATCACGAACATCCTACAGAACGTGGTCTCGGGCCAAGGCAGCGAGATTGCCAACCTGCACAGGACCGTCAACCGGCTGCAATTCGCCCAACTCTTGTTCGCCGCACTGATCGTCGTGCTCGTCGTCGGCAGCATCGTCTACGCGCGCTCCGCCGACCGGCATTGGAAGGACGGCGACGCCGAGCGCGCGCGCTATGTCCAGGATCTCGAGGTCCACCGCGTCCAACTGCAGGACAAGATCGAACACATATCGAGAACGCACGCGGCGCTCGAGCAAGCCAAGGTTGCCGCTGAGCAGGCGAGTGCGGCGAAATCGGCGTTCCTCGCCAACATGAGCCACGAGATCCGAACGCCCTTGAACGGCGTCATCGGCATGATCGACATCTTGTTGGATTCGATCCTCAATCACGAGCAGCGCGTCCAGGCCGAAACCGCACGTGCCTCCGCCGACCAGCTGCACCAGGTCATCGGCAACATCCTCGACATCTCGAAGCTCGAGGCAAACTCGCTTTCCCTCGAAAGCGTGCCGTTCGATCTGGTGCCGCTCATCGAAAGCGCCGCCCAAACCTTCGCGGCCAAAGCGCACGCCAAGGGTGTTGAGATCTGCATCGACGTCTTGCCCGAAGCAGAAGGCGCCTACCGCGGCGACCCGACCAGGCTTCGCCAGGTCCTACTCAATCTGGTTGGCAATGCGGTCAAGTTCACCGACAACGGCATCATCACGGTCGAAGTCGGGGCGCGCGCGGCGGTCGCCGAAAATCGCAGGCTCAGCTTCGCCGTGCGCGACACCGGCATTGGCATGGACGCCGACGCCCGAAAGAAGCTCTTTGAGAAATTCGCCCAAGGCGACGACTCGATCACCCGCCGCTTCGGTGGCACGGGCTTGGGTCTTGCGATCTGCAAGGAAATTCTCGCCGTGATGGGCAGCACGATCACGGTCGAGAGCGAGCCCGGCAAAGGCTCGCTCTTCCGCTTCGACATCGAGCTTCCCGTGGCGCACTCGCCCTCGGCGATCGCCGACGCCAGCACGCTTTCCGGCAAGCGCGCCCTCATCGTCGACGACCTCGCGCTCAACCGCGAAATCCTTGCGCGCCGCCTGACCCGCTGGGACATGCATGTCGCCATGGTCCATGACGGCCTCTCGGCGATGATCGCAATCGACGAGGCGGCAAACGCGGGAAGGCCGTTCGACGTCGTGCTGCTCGACCGCCACATGCCGGGCCAGACGGGGCATGAAGTCGCCGAAGCCATTCGCAAGCTCGAGAGCGGACGCAATATCAAGCTCGTGCTCTGCTCGTCGATCAGCCACGGCGTTACCGTCTCCGCAGGCGTGGGCACGCAATTCGACGCCGTGCTCTTCAAGCCGCTGGTGCACGCAGCGCTCCTTGACGCATTGACCGGCGTCTTCGCTGAAAAATCCCAGACGCGCTCGCCCGTGTCCGCGACACGCGACAGGCGGCTTGCCGGCGCGCAGATCCTTTTGGTCGAAGACAACGAAACGAACCTGTTCGCCGCGACAACGATGCTCTCTCAGATCGGCTGCTGCGTGACGACCGCGCGTACCGGGCTCGAAGGCGTGCGCGCCGCTGCGTCGAAGACCTTCGATCTGATCCTGATGGACATGCAGATGCCGGAGATGGACGGTTTGGAGGCGACGCGCCACATCCGCGCCGCGCCGGGCCCCAATCAGACGAAGCCCATCCTCGCGCTTACCGCCAATGCGTTCGTCGAGGATGCTGACCGCTGCAGGGCGGCCGGCATGAACGAACATCTGACGAAGCCGATCAGGCGTGCAGCACTGGAAGCCGCATTGCTGCGCTTCCTGGGCGACCGTGTGCAAGCCGCCGCGACGGACGAACAGGCGACCGCATCCGCGCCTGCCCGCGAGTCGGCGCGTGGCGTCGTGCTCGATCCACAAGTATGGGCCGATCTCCAAAGCGACATGCCCGGCGCCGCCATCAAGAAGCTCGCCAACACCTTCATGACGAACCAGGCGAGGGAGCTTGAGGCGATGAGCGCTGATTTCGCGTCGGGCGATCGCGACACGCTGCGCCGCCGGGCGCACTCTTTGAAGGGGGCTGCCCGGCTGTTCGGTGCCACCGAACTCGCGGACGCGGCGGCCGCGTTCGAAGCCTCGGTCGCCCACGCCGATCAGACGTCAAGCACGGCCGAACTCGAGAAACTCAACCGGCTCTTCGTGCAGGCTTCGGGCGAACTCGCTGCGAAGCTCGCAGCAAGCTCAATTGCTGCCTGAGACCATCCCGGAAATCGAACCGCTGGCGACAGCTGTCGTGGGGTAGATAAAGCCTTTGGCGCGATAGATCCGGTGGCCCCATTGGTCGCCCGGCGTGTACCAGACCCTGACCCGGCTCCAGTCGTTCTTAGGGCTCTCGTCCCGGACGGGCGCGCGCAGATAGATACGCCCATCGTTCCCCCAATTTGCGTGATCCACGACAATTGTCCGATCATCCAAAATCTGACGGACAACAGCAACATGTCCGCGCCGGGCTGTTTTATAGCCCCGCATCACCAACACCGCCCCCTCCTGGGGCCGGCGCGAGCGGGTGTACTTGCCGGCCGCAAGCTTCCACCAGCGATTGGCGTCGCCGTGGATCTCCACGCCCGACGCGTCGCGGGCGAACGGCACGCATTGAAGGGGTGCCTGGCCGTTCAAAATCTCCGGCTTCACGCTTGCCGACAGCATGGCATCCGCGCTCTCGGGCCTCGGCCGGGGCAACAAGGACGCCAACCAGCCCTCGCGCGCCGGCTCTTGCTCGGTCGGCCCGCGCAACATGGCTGAAGTAGAGTTGGAACTCAGTGAGGAAGAGTCGGTGAATGAAGGTGAGATGTCGGATGGAATTGTTTCGCAGCCGGTAAGGCCAACGCCCGCGAGCATAAGCGCCGCGATGCAACGTCTTGCTTCAACTCTCAACGCTACTCTCCCTCAACTCAGCGGACACTGCAAACCGGGCGCCACCCGGAATGAGGCGGGCTAACTGCCGTCCCAGGCTGAGGGAGTCAACTTAACGATTTATTACTGTTAACTTTTTTAACGACATGTCGTTTGTGCGGGGGTGGGCACCCCAAGATGTTGATCGCGGCCCACGACGAACGGAAAGTCTGTGGGATTGAGGTTGCAGATTGAGGTTACGCGGCCGGCCTCAAGATCCCAGAATGAACCCCTGAACCTGATAGACGCGCCCGCCGTAGCGGCCCGCTGGCGCATACCAAACCCTAACCTCGGACCAGTCGTTGTCGTCCGAAACGTCCATGACGGGATCGTCCAGGCTGATCTCGCCCGTATTGAGCCAGTTTGCGTGGTCGACGACGATCTCGCGGTCGTTCAGTACCCGGCGGACGACCGCCAAATGGCCCCGCTCGTCATCGTCGTAGCCCCGGATGACGATGATCGCCCCCGGTTCCGGGCTCGAGGACCGCTCGAAGCGGCCGGCTGCCTTGCTCCACCAAGAGACGGCATCCCCCCAAATCCTGACGCCTGAGTGATCTCGGGCATAGGGCACGCATTGCAGCGGCGCGCTTCCCCGCACGACGCGCGGATAGGCCCCCGGCGCGTGCCGCGCGGTCGGGCCCGGGTCTGCAAAGTCGCTGGCACAGCCGGCGAGGCTCAACGCCACGACGGCTGCGCCAGCAAGAAGGTGCAGGGCGCGTCGCATCTGCCTCTAGCCGCCGAAACTGAGGGCCAGGGCTTGAAGCGAATACGCGGGAACGGGGACATAGCGGCGCACGACGAACTCCTCTGTTGCGTCGCGAGGATGTTGCGGCGGCTCTAATTCAAAGGCCGTTCAAATGTGACGCGGGTTTTAGTTCAAACTGCGACTGACCAGGGATTGGGCCGGCCGTTCGTGTTCCGTTGGTTGACGCGGGGTTAATCGAGCGTCCGCCGATAGCGCATCAGCGCCACCGCCATCGCGGCCAGCATAAAGGCCAAGAGCGGCCACAAATCGTTGACCATCTCGGGCAGGTGATTGCCCTTCAGCATCACACCGCGCACGATGCGCATGAAGTGCGTGTTGGGCAGCACTTCGCCGATCCACTGCGCCCACTCCGGCATGCCGCGGAACGGGAACATGAAACCCGAGAGCAGGATCGACGGCAGGAAGAAGAAGAAGGTCATTTGCATCGCTTGCAGCTGGTTGGCCGCAACCGTCGATATCGTGAAACCGATCGCCAGATTCGCAGCGATGAACAAAGCGAGTGCGACCGACAAATCGAAATAACTGCCCAGCATCGGCACGCCGAACAGGAACAGCGCCGCCGTAAGGACGACGGTCACTTGGATATAGCCCATGAAGATATAGGGCAGGATCTTGCCGATCATCACTTCGAACGGCTGCAGCGGCATGGCGAGAAGATTCTCCATCGTGCCGCGTTCGATCTCGCGCGTGACCGCAAGCGCGGTGATCAACACCATGGTCATCGTCAAGATAACGCCGATGAGCCCCGGCACCACGTTGAAGGACGAAATACCCTCCGGATTGTAGCGCCGGTGGACGACGACCTCGAAGGGCGCGGGCGTGGCGCGCAACGCTGACAACGCGCCGGTCAGATCGTGGTTGAAAACGGTGGTCGGTAATTGCGATATGGCCGCAACCGCGTTTGCAGAAGCGGCCGGATCGCTGGCGTCGGCTTCGATCAGGATGCGCGGCCGGTCCCCGCGCGCAAGCCCGCGCGAAAACTCCGGCGGCACCGTGACGACGAAGGCGACGCTCCCGCTCGCAAGCAGCGCCTCGCCCGCGCGCTCCCCGCTGATGATGTGCTCGACGCGGAAGTAGCCCGTATTCTCGAGTGCCCGCACCAGCGCGCGCGAATAAACGCTCGCATCCTGAACGTTGAGCGCCGTCGGCAGGTGTTTCGGATCCGAGTTGATGGCATACCCGAACAACACAAGCTGGATGATCGGGATGCCGATGATCATGCCGAACGTCAGCCGGTCACGTCGCATCTGAATGAGTTCTTTCAGGAAGACGGCGCCAATGCGGGCGAACGAGAACATGGCGCTACGCGAGCCTTTCGCGGAACGGTGCCATCAAATGGATGAACACGTCTTCCAAACTCGGCTTGGCTTTCGTCCAGGCGAACCCCGGCCGCCCGCGGAACGGCGCGATCGCGCGTTCGAGCGCCGCTTCGTCGATGCCGCTGACATGAAGCGTCACGCCGAAGACCGAAACTTGATCGATGCCGGCGACGCCGTGCAACTCGGCCGCCAATGTGCGCGCGTCCTCGCCGGTCACGATCCATGTGTGGAGCGCGGAACCTGCAATCACTTCGCCGACCGTGCCGCGCGCCAGCACAGTTCCGTACGCGAGATAGACGATGCGGTCGCAACGCTCGGCCTCGTCCATGTAGTGGGTCGAAACCAAAACGGTGAGGCCTTGCGCCGCCAGCTGATGGATCTCGTCCCAGAAGTCGCGCCGCGCCTGCGGGTCGACGCCGGCCGTCGGTTCGTCGAGCAGCAAAAGCTGCGGCCGATGCAGAATGCAGGCGGCAAGCGCCAGCCGCTGCTTCCAACCGCCCGAAAGCGTGCCCGCCAGTTGTTGTTGGCGCTGAACGAGGCCCAACCGTTCGACGGCCTTGTCGACGGCGGCGACGCGATCCTTCATCGCATAGACGCGCGCGACGAATTCCAAATTTTCACGGATCGACAAGTCATCGTAGAACGAAAAACGCTGGGTCATGTAGCCGACATTGCGCTTGATCGCGGCCGCATCGCGCCGGATGTCGTAACCGAGGCACGTGCCGCTGCCGCTGTCGGGGACGAGCAGGCCGCACAGCATGCGGATCGTCGTTGTCTTGCCGCTGCCGTTGGGACCCAGGAATCCCCACACTTGCCCGCGCGGCACTTGGATCGAGAATTTGTCGACGACCGTGCGTCCCGAAAAACTTTTCGTCAGGTCGGCGACGTCGATGGCGAGCGCCGTGCTCACGGCAGCGTCACATCGACGGGTTGGCCGGGGCTTAGCGGGATGGGACTTGCCGGCAATGCTTCGACCATCCACACCAGTTTCTCGCGCGAGCCGATGCTATAGATCACGGGCGGCGTAAATTCCGCCGCCGACGAGATGAACGTGATGCGCGCTTTGAGATCCTTCGCGCACGCATCGCAAGTGATGCCGACGATGCCGCCCACCGCGAGCTTCGCGCGGACCGCCTCGGGCACGAAGAAACGCACTTTGATGTTCTGCGGCGGCAACAAAGCGATCACCGCCCCGCCTGGCGGCACGAACTCGCCCGCGCGCCGCAACGTGTCTTCGACCCTCGCCGCGACTTTGGAGACGATGCGCCGTTGGCTGAGCGCGTACGCCGCGCGCTCCAGCGCCGCCTTTGCCGCATCGACCGCCGCCATCGCCGCCTTGATTTCATCCTGCCGCGCGCCTTTCCGGCCCAGCGCCAAATTGGACTCGGCCTGCTTCACCTGCGCGGCCGCGACATCGCGTTGCGCGCGTTTGGAATCGAGCACGCTTTGCGATGCGAACCCGCGCGTCGCCAAGTCTTCCGTTCGCTTCAAATCGGTTTCGGCAAGCGCGAGCGTCGCTCTCGCCTGCCCGCGCGTCGCCTCAAGCGCCGCGATCTCGTCGCTGCGGCGTCCCTTTTGCGCGTCGGCAAGTTGCGCTTCGACCTGCTTCAGCTGCGCCGCCGCCTGATCGCGCTGTGCGATCTGCGCGTCCGCGTCGAGCATGAACAGGCCATCGCCCACTTTCACCTGCGCACCCCGCGCGACCAGGAGCTGTGTCACCCAGCCCCCGTCGGGCGCCGCGACGTACACGTAGTCGCCCTCTGCATAGCCGTTGACCGTATGCGATGGTTGGTCCTGGCAGCCGGCGAGCACGGCCGATACGCAAAACAGGAGGAGCGGACTGACCCTCATGACACGCCCTCGCGCTTGATGCCGCGCACGAATGTTTCGATGTGCTGATCGATGAAGGCTTGCGCATCGAGGGGGGCGTCGTCGAAGCGCTCGAAGGTCGTGCGCCAAATGGCGACGAAGAGCAGGGCGGACATTGCGCCGTAGGCGGCGTGCTGAGGGTCGACCGCGCGAAAATGTTGCTGCGCGATCCCCGTGCGAATGATGCCGCTCAACACTCCCATGCCGCGACTGATCACTTCCTTGCGGTAGGTTTCCGCGATCCAGGGAAAGTTGCCGCCTTCGCCGATGATCAGACGTGGGAATTGGATGAGCCGGGGATCGCGGATGGCAGCGCCGATCATCTGCAGCACGCGGCGCAGAGTCTCTTCCGGCGTCCCGGCGTCGGCGGTTGCGAGCTGCGAAACGCGCTCCACCATCGCAAGCGGGATCGCCTTGATCAGGGCGCGCAGGATGTCTTCCTTGCTCGCGTAGTAGAGATAAATGGTCCCTTTGCTCACGCCCGCACGCGCTGCGATGTCTTCGAGACGGGCCGCCGCAAAGCCCTTCTCCGCGAAGACGGCCAGCGCCGCGTCCAACAACTCGGAGGGGCGAGCCTCCTTACGGCGCTTCCAACGAAGGGATGTGGCTGATCGCGTCATCGCACAAAAATAACTAACCGGTCATTTATATAGGTATCCCGCGTTCGTGAACAAGATTAACGGCCGATCACGTTCGCGCCGTTGGTAACACGTTGTTTTCAAAAGGGTTTCCATTCAAGGGCCGGAGCCATGCGCGCACCGCAGACCTATCATGCAGCCAGTGCAGTTGAATTCACAGTAGTGCAAACTACATACTAGCTCATCGAACAGCCAAAGAATGCCCGGCCCGCAGGACCCCACAGGCCGGGAAGGAAAGGAGAGACCGCGATGAGAACCCTAACTGTGATGATGGAATGGTCGGCAGTTGCGATCGCTCTGTACGCGACGCTTGCGCTGGCCATGCCGGTCCAAGCGCTCGCTGGCCTCGCCTGAGGCCCCCGCTCAAACCGCAGATTTCAGAGATTTCGGCTGTCGCCGCAATAGCGGCGACCCGAGACGAAACCAAGGAGAGACACAAATGCAGACCCTCACGACGATCATCCAATGGTCGGCCATCGCCGTCACCGCGTATGTCAGCGTTATGGCGTTCATGATCTACGCTCAGTCGATGTTCGCTTAAAAGCGGACTGATCGAAATCTAAGAACGGGGCCCGCGGCGAATGAGAAGCCGCCGGGCCCCGTTCTCGTTCTGGATGTCATCCAGCACCTCGTGACCGTCGCGCTGACACAGATGGCGCAAATCGAGCGGCGCGAGCGGGTCCGTCACCGTCACGGCAACACGCGATCCGGGCGCAACGCCGCGCAACGTCTTCGCGGTCATCAACGACGGCAGAGGGCACTTGAGCCCGCTGAGATCAAGCTCGTGCGCGTCCTGCCACTGAGCGTGCGCGGGACTTGTTTCGTTCTTCATCCAAAATTCAACGCTTCTTGACCACCCTACGTTTCCCGACTATTCCGCCCGAAAACGCGACAGGGGGCAATGCGAGTGGTGTTCGACGCAATCGGCCGAGAACTGCGATTTCTCGGCAGCATGGCCCGTGTTATCAAGCGCGCAGGAAGGCTTAAACCTAGCTCCCCCGATACCGTCGCCGACATCATCGAACATTGGGCCCAGAACCGGCCGAACAACGTCGCGATCTGGTTTGAAGACAAGCGCTGCACCTATCGCGAATACGACGCGCACGCGAACCGCTATGCGCGCTGGGCGCAATCGATCGGCCTGAAGCGCGGCGACGTCGTCTCGCTCCTGATGGAAAACCGCCCGGAATACCTTTTCGCGTGGACGGGCCTGATCAAAGTCGGCGTGACCGCCGCCCTGATCAACACGAACTTGAAGGAAAAGGCGCTGGCCCACAGCCTCGCGATTTCAGGCGCCAAGCACGTCATCTTGGGCGCCGAACTCGCCGGGCACTACGCGACCTGCGTCGACGACATGGCCGAGCGTCCAAAAGTCTGGACGACCGGCGGCCTCGTTCAGGGCACGGAGAATCTCGACGCGTTGTTGGCACAGCAGGCGAGCGACCCGCTGCCCAAAGACGCGCGCGCCGGCATGACCGCCGGCGACAAGTGCTTCTTCATCTACACCAGCGGCACGACCGGCCTGCCCAAGGCTGCCAACATGAGCCACCTGCGCATCCAAACGATGATGCACAGTTTTGCCTCGGCGATGAGATCGACCGAGCGCGACCGCATGTACGTCGTGCTGCCGCTCTATCATTCGGCTGGCGGCGTGTGCGCGATCGGCTCGACACTGACGGTCGGCGGCTCGATCATTATCCGCCGCAAATTCTCCGCGACCCAGTTCTGGGACGACTGCAAGAAATACGGCGCCACCCAGTTCCAGTATATCGGCGAACTCTGCCGCTATCTCTTGAACGCGCCGCCCCATCCGCTCGAGCGCAAGCACAAATTGCGCGTCATCATGGGCAACGGCCTGCGCCCGGAAATTTGGCCGGCCTTCAAGGCGCGCTTCAGAATTCCGCACATCATCGAATTCTACGGCGCGACCGAAGGCAACGTCGCGCTCGTCAATCTCGACGGCAAGATCGGTTCGATCGGGCGCATTCCGAACTACATGCGGCGGTTCCTGCAAACGCGCCTCGTCGAATTCAGTATCGACAAGGAAGAACCGATACGCCGTGCCGACGGTTTCTGCATCGAATCCAAGCCCGACGAAGTGGGCGAGGCGATCGGCAAGATCGACGAGGAACGCGGCCGGTTCGAGGGCTACAGCAAAGGCACCGACACCGAAAAGAAGATCCTGCGCAACGTGTTCGAAAAGGGCGACGCCTGGTTCCGCACCGGCGATCTCCTGAAGCGCGACGCCAAGGGCTACTTCTACTTCATCGACCGTATCGGCGACACCTTCCGCTGGAAGGGTGAGAACGTGGCGACCAGCGAAGTCGCCGAAGCGGTCTCCGTCTTCCCCGGCATCGAGGAGGCAAACGTCTATGGCGTGAAAGTGCCCGGCGCCGACGGCCGTGCCGGGATGGCGGCGTTGGTGACGGCGGCCCCGCTCGACCTCGCGAAGTTCAAAGTGCATCTCGAAAAGAACCTGGCCGCGTACGCGCGGCCGATCTTCCTGCGCATGCAGCCCGAAATCGAAACCACGGGAACATTCAAACACCGCAAGATCGAACTCGTCAAAGAAGCCTACGACCCGCGCCTCGTAAAGGACCCGCTCTTCTTCCTTGATCCCGTCGGCGGTCACTACGTGGCCCTGACCGCCGAGTTGCACGACCGCATTGCGTCAGGCGAAATCCGCCTCTAATTCACGCGCGAATGCGCACTGTGCTACGGTCGCGTGCCACGTTTGCTCTCGAGGATTTCCATGATCGATCTCAACACGTCGTCCACGCCGAACGGCTGGAAAGCGAGCGTCACGCTCGAAGAGCTGGGCCTTCCCTACACCACCCACGCGGTCGAGCTCTCGAAGCAAACGCAAAAGGAGCCGTGGTTCCTGAAGATCAATCCGAACGGCCGCATTCCCGCGATCGTCGACCGCGGCGACGGCGAAGGCGCGAAGAGAGTCGTCGAAAACGCGCAGAGCATGGTTCAGCGGTGAACGACGACTACGAGATTTCGTCCGACCCCAAGCGGCTCGACATTGCGCTGATCCATCGCTGGCTCTCGCAGTCGAGCTATTGGGCGGCCGGCATCCCGCGCGCGATCGTGGAGCGCGCGATCGCAAACTCGCTGAACTTCGGCGTCTATCACGTCGAGGACGGCCAGATCGCCTTCGCCCGCGTCGTCAGCGACCGCGCGACCTTCGCCTATTTGGCCGACGTCTTCGTGCTCGACGCGCATCGCGGCAAGGGCCTGTCCAAGCGCCTCATGGCTGCAATCCTCGCGCACCCGGAACTGCAAGGCCTGCGCCGCTGGACGCTCGCCACCCGTGACGCGCACGGCCTCTACGAGCAGTTCGGCTTCACCCAGCCCAAGGTCGCCAACCGCTTCATGGAGCGCGTCGATCCGGACGTCTATACCCGCCTCTAGAGCATTTTGATCCGACAATGAATCGGAGGGGATTCCCGTAGCGCGCGGGTAGGAGGATTCTGCCTTTGGATCGATTGATTCGGAGGCAAGGCCATGACGCGGGCTTATTCGATGGATTTGCGCGAGCGGGTAATCG
>JBGOVA010000076.1:0-18097 GCA_041477875.1 Micropepsaceae bacterium
CCTTGATGTCGGCCACCGTCTTTTCGGCGTCGGTATCCTCACGACGGTAGTTGACGGCGATGTCGGCGCCGTCCTCCGCCAAGGCCAATGCGATCGCGCGGCCGATGCCGCGGCTTGCGCCCGTTACCAATGCGACGCGGCCTTTGAGAGACATTCGATCACTCCGTCTTTTTCAGCGTGTTGCGCGAGAATTCCGTCCACGCACCGTTCGGTTCCTGGAGGGAGTCCACTACCTCGACGCGCCCGCCGTCAAGCAGACGGTAGGTGGTGCGTCCATACGTGCCTTTGCCGGGCACGCCCCAGAATGTCGTCAGCGTCTTCGCCGCGACCGATGCGTCGAGCGGGTGGATCGCGCCTTGCGAGTCGACCCAGGTGCCGATGAAACGGTTGGCGCCGCTGGTCTTGTAGTAGCCGACGCCGTCGAAACGCTTGCGCAGGCGCGGCGAGGACGTGTCGATACGGTAGTCGATGCGCACGAAGGCACCGCCCAGGTCGGGCGTCCATCGCATCGCAAGCCTTGCCGGCTCTTTGAACGAGGTGCCGCTTGCCTCATACGTGCCGACGAGTTGGCAAAGGAAGCCGTGCGTGCAGGCGATCTTCTCTTCGATCGCGCAAATGCTGGCGGCGACGGCAAGGCTGCCCGCCGCGATGGTCTTGACGATCATGATCCGGTCTCTCTCCCAAGGTGGATCAAAAGGCGGCGGGACCTTAGGAGACCAGATGAGCGCCCTACCCCTCGTTTTGGAGGGGGACCGGGCCGGGAGAGCCCGAACGTGGCAAATTCCTCACGCCCCGATTTCGTCCGCGCTCAGCGCAAATGCGCCGCCCGCGCCGCGGGTGACGGGGCCCAGGAGGCTTTCGGCCTGGGGCAGGAGTTGTTCGGCGAAGAACTGCGCGACGGCGATGCGCGTCCTTAGGAACGTCTTGTCGCCGTCGTTCTTGGCAAGGCGGTCGGCCGCCGCAAGAGCACCGCGGCCGAGGTAATGCGCGCCGGCGAGGAAGCCCATCATGCGAAGATACGGCGTCGCGCCGGGGAGTGCATCGTTGGGGGCGTTCCTCATCCGTTGCTGGAGCCAGGCGGTCGCGCTGTCGGCGGCTTTGACCGTGCGCGAAAGTTCTTTGCCGATCGAAGCGATCGCGTCGGTGCCGCGTTCGCACAGCGCGGCCGTCTCGCGCGCCTCGCCCAGGAAGCGTTGCACCACTTCACCGCCTTCGAGCGCAAGTTTGCGGCCGATGAGGTCGATCGCCTGGATGCCGTTGGTGCCTTCGTAGATCGGCGTGATGCGCGCGTCGCGATAATGCTGGGCAGCGCCGGTTTCCTCGATGAAGCCCATGCCGCCGTGAACCTGCACGCCGATCGAGGCTGCCTCCACGCCCATGTCGGTGCACCAGCCCTTCGACAGCGGCGTCAATAATTCTTCGCGCGCCTTTGCCGCCGCGCGGATCGCGGGGGTCGCGCCGTGGCGCGCTTCGTCGATCGCCATCGCGTTCGAGAGGCAGATCGCGCGGCCCGCCTCGATCATCGCCTTTTGCGTCAGCAGCATGCGGCGCACATCGGCGTGGAAGATGATCGGCGACATTTCGGCTGTCTCGTGCTGCAAGACGAAGGGCTTTCCTTGGCGACGCTCGCGCGCGTAGGCGAGCGCCTGCTGATAGCTGCGTTCGGCGATTGCAACACCCTGCACGCCGACGTTAAGTCGGGCGGCGTTCATCATCGTGAACATGGCTGCCATGCCTTTGTTCTCGCGCCCGATCAGAAAACCGGTGGCGCCGCCGTTGTCGCCGAACGACATCACGCAGGTGGGCGAGCCGTGGATGCCGAGCTTGTGTTCGAGACCGACGCAGCGCAGGTCGTTTCGTGCGCCCAAACTTCCGTCCGCCTTGACCAGGAATTTCGGAACCAGGAACAGCGAGATGCCGCGCGTTCCGGGAGGTGCGTTCGGCACGCGCGCAAGAACGAGATGGATAATGTTCTCGGCTGCTTCGTGCTCGCCCCAGGTGATGAAAATCTTCGTGCCCGTGATTCCGTACGTGCCGTCGGGCTGTTTCACAGCCTTCGATTTGATGGCGCCGACGTCGGAACCCGCATTCGGCTCCGTCAGGTTCATCGTTCCTGTCCACGCGCCGGAGATGAGTTTCGGCAGATAGGTTTGCTTTTGTTCCAGCGTGCCGTGGGCGCTCAAGGCTTCGATCGCACCCTGGCTCAAGATCGGGCAGAGGCCGAACGCTATGTTCGCGGCCTGCCACAATTCTTGGATGGCGACGCCCAATGTGTGAGGCAAGCCTTGGCCGCCGAATTCGGTTGCGCCGGTGATCGAGTTCCATCCGGCGTCGACATACTGGCGATAGGCGTCGGCGAAGCCGCGCGGCAGGCGGACGGCGCCGTTCTCCAGCTTTGCGCCTTCCCGATCGCCAACGCGGTTCAAAGGCGCGAGGACCCCGCCCGCAAATTTTCCCGCCTCTTCGAGGATCGTCTGCGCCAAATCACCGCTGAATTCGGGAAAACTCTCAGCGCCATAAAGTCGCGGGAGGTCCACGATCGATTCGAGTGCAAAGCGCAGTTGTGCCAGCGGCGCGGTGTACGTCATGGGCCCTCCCTCTAGCGGCTTTTCATTTGCCGTTCATTCACGGGCAATTCACATTCGCCGGACGGTTCTCATATCCGGTTACTGAATCGAACCACCGATCAATATGTTAGCGGACCGAAGCGGGCGTCACATCCGCCCGCGCCGACCCGCCGTAAACTACACATAAGCGTGACTCCTACGCACGCGCCGCCCATCTAGACTTGTCATCCCCGTCAAGGAAGAGGCATCCCCCCGATGTTCCGCCCCGTTCAAGTTGCCGCGCTTTCCGCCGCAGTTGCGCTTTTGGCCACGCCCGCGCTCGCGGACGTGTCGAAGAACCCGCAGAGCGCGCCCAAGGGGGCCTATGAGCTCGTTCAGCGCCATTCGCTCGTGACGTTCTGCATCCGGCACTTGGAGATCTCAAACTATTGCGGCTGGTTCCCGAAGCTCTCGGGTACCCTTCACTTCAACGGCTCTCAGCCGGAGAACAGCAACGTCGAGATCGCGATCGACCTCAGCAAAGCGCAAACGCGGAACGACGAGCTCGACGGCCGGTTGCGCGACGACATGTTCGAGGTCGGCAAGTTCGCCACCGCGACCTTCAAGTCGACGGCGGTCAAGGTCACCGGGGCCAATCAAGGGGAAATCACGGGCGACCTCACGCTCCACGGCGTGACCAAGCCGGTGACACTGAAGACGACGTTCAACGGCACCGAGCCCAATCCGCTGGGCGCTGGAAACCTTGTCGGATTTTCGGCGGAGGCGACGATCAAGCTTGCGGATTTCGGGCTTGCGAACGTGGCGTGGAAGGTCTTCGTCGGCGACGACGTGACGCTGCGCATCGAAACCGAATTCAACCACGAATAACACCGATGCTGCTCAACTCGGCGAAGCGCTACGGCGCGGTCGCGGTGACGCTGCATTGGCTGACCGCCGCGGCGATCATCGGGATGTTGGTGCTCGGCAAGTACATGACCGATCTCGCGGACATCGACCAGTCCAAATTTCCGCTTTATCAACTACACAAATCGATCGGCATCACGATCTTGGTGCTGAGCGTCGGGCGCCTTCTCTGGCGCCTTGCGAATGTCGTGCCCCCTCTTCCGGCCGGGATTCCGGCATGGCAACGCTGGGGCGCGCACGGTTCGCATATTCTGCTCTATGTGCTGATCATCGCCATTCCGCTCAGCGGCTGGGCGCAAGTTTCCAGCAATCCCATCGGCATCCCGACGATCTGGTTCGGCCAGTTCGAAATTCCGCCCTTCCCCGGCTTGCCCGTGAGCGTGCCCTTCACGCATTTCATGCGTGAGGTGCACGAGAACCTCGGCAATCTGATGATCTTGCTGTTGCTGGTGCATGTGGGGGCGGCGCTCAAGCATCATTTCTGGGATCGCGACACGGTGTTGCGCCGCATGCTGCCGTTCACAAACGTCGAATGAGAGGACTTTAGATGTTCACACGCGTTGTCTCCTCCCTCGCCGCGCTGCTGCTTTTTTGCGCGCCGGCGTTCGCACTGCCGGCGAAGTGGCAAGTCGATCCTGCGAAGAGCTCGCTTCAATTCGTCGTCGACGTGAACGGGCAGGCCGTCACCGGCACGTTCAAGGCGTTCGGGGCTTTGATCGCGTTCGATCCGGCGGACCTTGTGCATTCCTCGGCCAAGATCACGATCGACATGACGGAGGCGAAAAGCGGCGACGCGACGCGCGATGCGATGCTGCTCAAACCCGATTGGTTCAACGTCTTGGACTTTCCGCAAGCGATCTTTCAGACGACGGCCTTCACCTCCAAGGGCGGCAACGCCTATGAGGCGAAAGGCAAGCTCACGCTCAAGGGCGTGACCAAGGACATCGTCCTGCCGTTCACGCTTGCGATCACGGGCGATACGGCCGTCGCGAACGGCGAAGTCACGCTCAAGCGCGCCGAGTTCAAAGTCGGGCAAGGCGGCCAGTTCGAGACCGAGAAGCCCGTCGCGCTGAGCGTCAAAGTCTTGGTGAACGTGACGGCGAAGCGCGCGAAGTAAGGTCGTTTCCGCTTCCGCCGCCGACGGCGCACCGCTAAGACTCCGCGGTGGCGCAGACTTCGAACATCGTCGATCCGACACCGGCCGCGATCGCAAAGGCCGCGCGGCTTTTGCGGGAGGGCAAGCTCGTCGCGTTTCCGACGGAAACGGTCTATGGGCTCGGCGCGGACGCCACCAGCGACGCGGCGGTGGCCGCCATCTTCGCGGCAAAAGGGCGGCCGCAATTCAATCCTTTGATCGTGCACGTCGAGAGCAGTGTGCGAGCGGAGATGATCGGCGTCCTCGACGGACGCGCGCGGGAACTCGCCAAGCGGTTCTGGCCGGGAGCGTTGACGCTCGTCGTGCCGCGGCGGAAGGATTGCGGGATCTCGTGGCTCGCGACGGCGGGCCTCGAGTCGATCGCCTTGCGCTGTCCTGCGCACCCGATCGCGCGGAGCCTCTTGAGCGCGTTTGGCGGGCCTATCGCCGCACCGAGCGCGAACCGCTCCGGCACCGTGACGTCGACCACGGCAGGGCATGTCGCCGAGAGCCTGGGAGCGGCGGTCGATCTCATCATCGACGGCGGGCCGACACCGCACGGGCTGGAATCGACGATCGTCGGGCTGATCGAAGCGCAGCCGACATTGTTGCGGCCCGGCGCCATCGCGCGCCGCGAGATCGAGGCCGTTTGCGGGCCGCTGGGCGTTGCATCGGATCGGCAGAATGCGCCGCACTCGCCCGGGCGGTTGAGGAGCCACTACGCGCCGTCGAAACCGATCAGACTCAACGCATCGGCGGTTCGTCCCGACGAGGCGCTGCTGGCGTTTGGGGAACCGCTCACGGGTGCCAGGCATACGCTGAACTTGAGCGAGCGCGCGGACCTGAAACAGGCGGCCGCCAATCTTTTTGCGATGTTGCGGTTGCTGGACCGGGACGACGTTGCCGGGATCGCCGTGATGCCTATCCCCGAGCACGGGCTCGGCGAGGCGATCAACGACAGGCTTCAGCGGGCGGCCGTGCGTGAGTAAGCTTGGGCGGGACGAAATCGGGATGAAGGCTCCTACACGATGACTACAACAACGTATGGCCTTTCATGGGAGCTTGAAGAGAAGCTCAAGGCGGCAATCGCCAAGTACCGCGTGCCGGGCGCTTCGCTTGCGGTCTATGCGGGCGAGACGCTGCACGAAGCGGCCGCCGGCATCTTGAACATCGAGACCGGCGTCGAGGCCACGACCCAGTCGCTGTTTCACGTCGCGTCGAACACCAAGCCCATGACCACGACGTTGGCGATGCAGCTCGTCGACGAGGGTCGCCTTGAGCTCGACGCGCCGGTCAGGCGCTATCTGCCCGAGTTCCGCGTCGCGTCGCGCGAGGCCAGCGAACGCATCACGGTGCGGCAATTGCTGTGTCACGCGTCGGGGATCGACGGCGATTTCTTCATCGAGACGACGCGCGGCGAGGACCGGGTCGCAAAACTCGTCGAAGCGGGCCGCGACCTGCCGCAGCTGCACGAGCCGGGGCGCGGGTTCTCGTACTGCAATCACGGTTTTGGCGTTGTCGGGCGCATCCTCGAAGTGCTGGAGGGGAGCGACTTCGACGCGATCTGGGCGAAGTGCCTGGCGGGACCTTTGAAGACGCCCACGTTGCTGACGTTGACGCGCGAGGCGCTGCGCTACCGCGTCGCGGCGGGGCACATGGGCGGCAAAGACGGGCTTCGCGTCGTGCCGCAGCTCTTCCTCGGGACATCGAACGGGCCCGCGGGCTCAACGCCGATGGCGCGTGCGCGCGATCTCGTGTCGTTCGCTCTCATGCATCTGGGCGACGGCGTCACGCGCGAAGGCGTGCGGATGCTGAGCGCCGGTTCGGTGCACGCCATGCGCGAGCCGCAAAACGACCTGCCGGCCGGTCACGCGGCGCGCCATTTCGGGCTCGGCTGGATGTTGTTCGATTGGGGCGGCCACCGCCTCTTCGGACACGACGGGTTGTCGATCTTTCAGCGTTCGTATCTGCGCATACTGCCCGAGAAGCGCATGGCGTTTGCCCTGTTCGCCAATGGCGGCGACGGCGCCGGACTATTTCGCGAGCTGGCGACGGAGTTTTTCGAGCTCGGCGGCGTAACGATGAAGCCGATCGTCGAAGCGAAGCCCGGCATCCGCATCGATCCACCGCGCTACGTCGGGACCTATGGCAGGCGCAGCACCGAGAACATGATCGGCGAGGAGAAGGGCGCGCTGACGATGACGTCGGTATGGACCGACGCATGGGCGCGCGATCTTTACGGCGTGCAGGGGCCCTACCCGCTGGAACCCGCAGGCGACGAGATTTTCGCGTGGCGCGTGCCCGGCGTCGTCGAACCGCCGCTCGCCAACTTCCTCAACCCGGATGCGAGCGGCACGTTTCAAAGTCTGCACGCGGGAACACGGCTCAATCACCGGCGATGACACGCGCGCATCCTCCATCGGCGGACGTTCTCAACCGGCTCAAGCAGGCGGCCGGCGCCGGCGGGTGGAGCGACGATCAGCGCGAGATCGCGCCGCATCTCGTCGAATGGCGCGAGCGATATCGCGGCGCGACGCCGTTGATACTCAAGCCTGCGAGCGTCGATGCGGTCGCGGCGATCATGCGCATCTGCGCGGAAACCAGGACGGCGATCGTTCCCCAGGGCGGCAATACGGGGCTCGTCGGCGGTCAGATTCCGAGCGCGGACGGCGATCAGATTCTGTTGTCGCTGACGCGGCTCAACCGCGTGCGCAGTGTCGATGCGCTTGCGAACACGATGACGGTCGAAGCGGGCGCGATCTTGACGAACGTGCAGGCGCAAGCGGACTCGCACGGCCGTCTGTTTCCCCTCAGCCTCGCGTCCGAAGGGTCGGCGACGATCGGCGGTTTGATCTCGACCAATGCCGGCGGCACGGGCGTTCTCGCCTACGGCAACATGCGCGAACTGGCCCTGGGGCTCGAAGCGGTGTTGCCGAACGGCGCGGTGTGGAGCGGGCTCAGCGGGCTGCGCAAGGACAATACTGGTTATGATCTGAAGCAGCTCTTCATCGGCGCGGAAGGAACGCTCGGGGTCGTCACGGCTGCGGTGTTGAAACTGTTTCCGAAGCCTGCCGCGATCGAGACCGCCATCGCCGCGGTCGCCGACGTCCAGGCGGCTGTGACGCTGTTGAACTTCGCGCTGGAGAGCGGCGCGGTCACGGCGTTCGAGTTGATGCCGCGAATCGGTCTCGAGTTCGTTGTGAAGCACATTCCCGGCACGCGCGATCCGCTGGAGCGCGCCTATCCCTGGTATGTGCTGATCGATGTGTCGCTGCGTTCGGACGCCGAGGCGGGCGCGGCGCAGCATCTGCTGACCGAAGCGGCGACATCGGGGCTTATCGTCGACGGCGTCGTGGCGCAGTCGCTCGCTCAGCGCGAGGCGTTCTGGAGGCTGCGCGACAGCCTTTCGGAGTCGCAAAAGCCCGAAGGCGGCAGCATCAAGCACGACGTCGCGGTGCCGATCTCATCGATCCCGCGGTTCATCGACGAGGCTTCGCGCGCGGTAATCGCCGCGGTGCCGGGGGCGCGGCCGGTGCCGTTCGGGCATATCGGCGACGGCAACATCCACTTCAACGTCAGCCAGCCTGCGGGCGGCGATAAAGCGACGTTCCTGGCGCGCTGGGAAGAGGTCGGCCGCATCGTGCACGACATGGTGCATGGCTTCGGCGGATCGATCAGCGCGGAGCACGGGATCGGCCAGGCGAAGGTCGACGAAATCATCCGCTACAAAAGCGCCGTCGCACTCGACACGATGCGCGCAGTCAAGCGGGCGCTCGATCCGCTCAACATCATGAACCCGGGGAAGGTCGTGAGGGTTTAGCTTACTTGATCTTGAGCAGTTCGATGTCGAACGTCAGCACCTGGTCGGGCTTGATCGCACCCTTGCCCTTGCAGCCGTAGGCGAGGTTGGAGGGGATTACGATTTCCCACTTTTCGCCTTCGTGCATCGAGGTGAGCGCCTCCTGCCAGCCTTTGATCACGCCGCCGGCTTCGAATTCGGCCGGGGGATCGGAGGGCTTCGTCTCGTCGAAGACGGTGCCATCGATGAGCGTGCCGCGATAGCGGACCTGGACGGTCGAAGCCCAGGTGGGTTTGCGGGCGGTTTCCTTGCCGGCTGTGACCACGCGGTACTGAAGGCCGCTTTCGGTGACCTTGACCCCTTCCTTCTGTTTGTTCGCGTCGAGATAGGCTTGCATCTTGGCCCAGCTCGCCTGGTCGCGTTCGGGGCAGGCGTCGGCGGCGTGGATTTTGGGCTTGGGATCATCGCCTCCGAGATCGAACACGCAGGCGGCGAGAGAAAAACCTGCAACGACAACAAAAGGCAGGGCGGCGAAGCGGCCGAACGACATCGAGATCAAAGCTCCGGGTGGGACGAATACGGCGCGAAAGCGGCGGGCAAACTGCCCAAGGGGGCGGTGACTTGCAAGCGGGATGTGATAGGTACCCGAGCATCCGCTATTTGCCATCAAGGATCCTGCCAATGCCCAACCCAACCCTGAGTTCGCGCCAGGCTATATTCATCACGGGGGCAGCTTCAGGCATGGGGCGAGAGACCGCAAAACTGTTCGCGTCGAAGGGGTGGTTCGTCGGCGCGAGCGATGTGAACACCGAGGGTCTGCAGACGCTGCAGCAGGAGTTGGGATCGGAGAATTGCTTCATCCGCAAGCTCGACGTGACGTCGAAACCCGACTTCGATGCGGCGCTGGCCGAGTTCGGCGCGAAGAGCGGCGGCAGGCTCGACCTCATGTACAACAATGCCGGCATCGGCGAGTCGGGCTGGTTTGAGGATGTGCCGTACGAAGCGACGATGCGCCTCGTGCAGATCAATTTCGTCGGGGTTCTCAACGGCGTCTATGCCGCTCTGCCACTGTTGAAGAAAACGCCGAACTCGCTTCTGTTCACGACGTCATCGTCATCGGCGACCTACGGCATGCCGCGCATCGCGGTCTACGCGGCGACGAAGCATGCGGTAAAGGGGCTGACCGAAGCGCTGTCGATCGAGTTCGCGCGGCACGGCGTGCGGGTGGCAGACGTTCTCCCCGGGCTGATCGACACGGCGATCCTGCGCTCGACCCCGAATCGCTCGGGCGATGCCCCGAAGCCGAGCGAGGACGAGTTCTACGCCAACGCGCCGAAGAAGGGCATGTTCCGCCTGATGCCCGCCGACAGCGTCGCCAAGTGCGTCTGGCACGCCTACCACGAGGGTCGGAAGCTGCACTACTATGTGCCGGAGGAAGTGGCGTGGCTCGACCGGATCAAGGGATTCGCGCCGAACTTCATTCGCAATCAGATCAAGAAATTCATCGAAGCGCGGACGACGGCTCCGGCCAAATGAGACCGGCCAAATGAGAGAAGGCCGGAGGTTGTCCTCCGGCCTTCGACAGACTGTCCACAAACTTATGCGCCGGCGCTCAGAGGTTGCGCCCGTGCGCTGGGCGGTAGAAGACATGCTGGCCGATCGAGGCGACCTTGACCATGCGCGAAGCCCAGCCGGGGTTCACGTAGTCGGCGTGATAGAACGTGGCGCCACCGGCGACCGGGTTCACCTTGCCGCCCGTGCGCATGACGTTCGTTGCGATACGCGTCGCCTGGCGCCAGGAGTCGCGGTCGCGGACCCGGTCGGAGACGCCGTCGCAAGTGAACGAGAACTGGCAGCCGCTCGAGCGCCTGGAGCCCTCATAGACGACGCCACAGATGGACTTCGGACGGCCGGGCACGCGGGTGCGCGCCAGGATGACCTCGGCCACCGCCTTCTGGCCCTTCGCGCTTTCGCTGCGAGCCTCGAAATAGATGGCTGTCGCAAGGCAGTCCTTTTCCCGCAAATAGGCCTGATAGGCCGGGCGGTTCACGACGTCCCGGATCATCGTCAGGGGCGACGGCTTCCCGGGCACCGTGATGGTCAGCGCCGGCGTGTAGCTGTGGCGTAGCGCCAGGACGACCGTCCCGGCGGTGGCCGCGTTGAGGGCGGGGCTGACCGCTGCGATCGTCAGTGCGTAAACCAGAGTGCCGGCAAACGCGGCCTTAAGAATTCGATCATTCCGGCGTACCAACGCCAGTAGTCCAAACGTCTTCGCCATGAATACCTCCATGGTTGAAAGGCGCGACACCCCTTGGTGACCTCGGGCCCCTCGGGGGACCTCTCGTTCTTTGCAGTCCTCGGGCCAGTAACCATCGGTGAGGACTTTGTCGGCCTGGAACGCAGTAAATCCAGGCCGTACGCCACAACTTGCACGCGCATACCCCAGGCAGCGCGGGCCAGGACGGGTAGCCGACTGTCCCGCTGCGGTGCAACAAACCGGGGGTTGTATAGGCAGAAAGAACTCACGTGTCAGCTCGGGACAGGCAAATTAGGCCATGTCAAGCTGTCGCAGGGAGGGATAGGTTTTTCGAGCGTTAATCCCCTACCCTACTCAGTACTCATGCAATATATATTGTAGTCTATCTTTGCATTTCGATATATTTCTCTTCAACTGCTCAGAGAAACCAAGAGAAACGTGCCAAAGGGTCTCGGGCCTTTCAACCTGGTCATGAAGAAGATTTAATCTGTGGATTGTGGCTTCCTGGCCTGAGTGACAGGGGCGAATTCCGTGATCAGCGCACCGCCCGTGGTCAAATTGGCAGAAATCCGCGAAGAACTCAATTTCGATGGTCAGGCGAGCGCGGCCTGCGCCGCGGAAAGCCTGGCAATCGGCACTCTGAACGGCGAGCACGATACATAATCGAGGCGCACCGTTTCGCAAAAATGGATCGAGGCAGGGTCTCCACCGTGCTCGCCGCAGATGCCGAGCTTCAGGGTGGGCCGGGTCTTACGACCGCGTTCGGCGGCGATGCGGATCAACTCGCCCACGCCTTCGGTGTCGAGGCTGACGAAGGGATCGGCGGGGACGAGGCCTCGGCTTAGGTACTCAGGCAGGAACTTGGTGGCGTCGTCACGGCTGATGCCGAAGGTGGTCTGGGTCAGGTCGTTGGTGCCGAAGGAGAAGAAGTCGGCACTTTCGGCGATCTCGCCCGCCTTCAGGGCGGCGCGCGGAAGCTCGATCATGGTGCCGATCAGGAAGGCGAGCTTGGCCGACTTCTCCTTTTCGACCGCTTTGGCGACCGCTTCGATGCGCGCCTTCAGGAAGTCGAGTTCGCCTTTCATGGCCACCAGGGGGATCATGACTTCGAGGGTCACGGCCTTCCCGGCTTCCCTTTCGGCGATCACGGCAGCCTCGAAAATAGCGCGGGCCTGCATCTCGTAGATCTCGGGGTACGAGATCGCGAGCCGGCAGCCGCGATGGCCGAGCATGGGGTTGAACTCGGCCAAGTCCTCGACCCGGGCTTTGAGCCTGGCGAGGTCGATGCCGGTCGCGGCAGCCGCCGCCTCAGCCTCGTCCTCCTTGGGCAAGAATTCGTGGAGCGGCGGGTCGAGCAGACGGATCGTCACCGGCAGGCCCGCCATGATGCGGAACAGCTCGACGAAGTCGTTGCGCTGGAACGGCAAGAGTTTTGCCAAGGCCACCTCGCGCCCGCCTTTGGTGTCGGCGAGAATCATCTGGCGCACGGCGGTGATGCGCTCGGCATCGAAGAACATGTGTTCAGTGCGGCAGAGGCCGATGCCTTCGGCGCCGAACTCACGGGCGTGTTTGGCGTCGGCGGGGGTCTCGGCGTTGGCGCGCACCTTCATGCGGCGGAAGCCGTCGGCCCAGGACATCAGCGTCGCGAAGTCGCCTGACAATTCCGGCTGAATCATCCCCACCTTGCCCTTCATGACTTGGCCGGTCGAACCGTCGATGGTGATGATCTCGCCCTTGCGGATGGTTTGGCCGGCGGCCGTCACAACCTGTTTCGCGTAGTCGACGCGCAGGCCGCCCGCTCCGCTCACGCAAGGGCGGCCCATGCCACGTGCGACGACCGCAGCGTGGCTCGTCATGCCGCCGCGAGCGGTGAGGATGCCGCGGGCGGCATGCATGCCGTGGATGTCCTCGGGGCTCGTTTCGACGCGCACGAGGATGACCTCATGCCCCTCGCCCGCCAGGCGTTCGGCCTCGCCAGCGTCGAAGACGACCTCGCCCGACGCTGCGCCGGGCGACGCCGGCAAGCCGGTCGCGAGGACGAACTTCTCGGCCCTCGGATCGAGGGTCGGGTGGAGGAGTTGGTCGAGCGAGGCGGGGTCGATGCGCTTGACCGCTTCTTGCTTGGTCAGCGTGCCCTCGTGCGCGAGGTCGACCGCGATCTTGAGGGCGGCCTTCGCGGTGCGCTTGCCGTTGCGGGTTTGGAGCATCCAGAGGCGGCCCTTCTCGACCGTGAACTCGATGTCCTGCATGTCGCGGTAGTGCGCTTCGAGTCTTTGGACGTAGCCTGTGAATTCGGAAAAGACTTTCGGCATGCGTTCCTCAAGCGAGGCGTCCTTGCCGTTGCTCATCTTGCGCTCGCGCGCGGTCAAGGTCTGGGGCGTGCGGATGCCCGCGACGACGTCTTCGCCTTGAGCGTTGACGAGATATTCGCCGTAGAGCGCCGCCTCGCCCGTCGAGGGGTTGCGCGTGAAAGCGACGCCGGTGGCCGAGTCGTCGCCCATGTTGCCGAACACCATCGCCTGGATGTTGACGGCGGTGCCCCAGCTGTCGGGAATGTTGTGCAAGCGGCGATAGGTGTTGGCGCGGGCGTTCTGCCACGAACCGAAGACCGCGCCGATCGCACCCCAGAGCTGAGTGTGCGGATCCTGGGGAAACGGCTTTCCGAGCTCCTCTTCGACCTTTTGCTTATAGCGCTCGACCAGCACCTTCCAGCCCGCGGCGTCGATGTCGGTGTCGAGCGCGAGGTCGTTCTCGTCCTTGTAGAAGGATAGAATTTCCTCGAAATGGTCGTGGGCGACGCCAAGCACGACGTCGCCGTACATCGAAATGAAGCGCCGATAAGAATCGTAGGCAAAGCGCTCGTTGCCGGTCTCGCGCGCAATCGCCTTCGCCGTCGCATCGTTCAGGCCGAGGTTCAAGACGGTGTCCATCATGCCGGGCATCGACGCGCGAGCACCGGAACGCACGGAGACGAGCAGCGGGTTCTTCTCGGCGCCGAATTTGCGACCGACGGTCGCGCCGATCTGGTCGAGCGCGGACTCGACCTGTTGCTTTGCGTCGGCCGGATAGGTGCGACCGTTCGCCGTGAAATGCGTGCAGACTTCGGTCGTGATCGTGAAGCCGGGCGGGACCGGCAAGCCGAGATTGGCCATCTCGGCAAGGTTCGCGCCTTTGCCGCCGAGAAGGTCCTTCATCTTGGCGGCGCCTTCGGCCTTGCCGCCGCCGAAGCTGTAGACCCATTTCGTCATGCGCGGGCGCCCCAATTGCTCGGGCGCTACTTCTCATGTGCGGCGCAGCAATTCAAGGCGCAGGTTCAGGGTCTGCGCGCAAGCGCGAGACCGAGACCGCAGGCGAGGAGCGCCGAACCGGTCATGCGGTTGCACCAACGGCCCGCCTGGATAAGGACGCCGCGCGCGCGGCCAGCGCCGAGCGCCCAGCAGCTGTCGCAGATTGCGGCGATGACGAAGAAGGTGACGGCCATGATCGCGAGCTGCGATGTGGCGTTGCGTGATGGGTCGATGAACTGCGGGAAGAATGCGCCGAAGAAGAGCAGCGTCTTCGGGTTCGTGAGCGCGACCAGAACCGCGCGCGAAGCGATCCGCTTCAAGGACTTGGGGTCGGGCTTGGTCGCGCCGAGGTCGGGTGCGGGCGCGCGCCATGCTTCCATGCCGATATAGATCAGATAGACCACGCCGACCCAGCGTAGCCACTCGAACCAGTGCGAGACGAAGCCCAGCATCGCCGACATGCCGGCAACCGTGAGAGCGAGTAGGGGGATGATCGAAGCGCTGATGCAGAGCACGGTGAAGAGGCCGTAACGCGTCCCGTATGCGATCGCGTTCGCGACGATGAGCGCGACGTTGGGCCCCGGGATCACCATCAAGACGACCGTGGCGGCGGCGAAGGCGAGGTAGAGTTCTAGGGACATGGGCGCTCGATCCGTTGAGCGACAATACACAGGCCTTGGGTGCGATCAAAAGGCACATCGCATCCCAGCGACGGCGGCGCCCTGGGCGCGGTCAGAAGCCCGGCCAGAAAATGCAGCCCCGGCAAGGCAACTGGTGACCGAAGAACATCAGCGCGCCAAAAGAGATCTTGAGCGTGCCGTCGAGGGCCCATAGCCACGCGATCGGATATTCCCGCAACAACATTCCCGCAAGCGTGTTGAGGACCGAAGCGCCGGCGAGAAATACAATCAGCGGACCGAATGCGGGAGCCATCAGCAAGAAATGCCCGCCAACGATCGTCAAAATGGCAAGAGTCGTTTCGCGCTCGCCATGTGTCGATAGTCCGCGCACCACCGGCGTCAGCAGCGCCGCCTCGACGGCGACCGCTACGACGAGAGAAAGCACTTGGAAGAGATCGGGCGGCCCAAACGGTGCCGCCAAGGGGGCGGCGAGGAGCGAAGTCGCGACACCTCCGATAGCCGCGCCGACGGCAAAAATCGCGTAGCGCGCGCGAAAGCGAAACGCACCGATGACGATCGACGCGCCGGCCGTCAAAAGAAACAAACCGCCGCCTCGGATCAGCGGAAACACGTCCGCTTGCGGCGGCTCTAAAATCATCTCCATCGTTCGGTGGTTCGCGTCAGCCTTCGATCTTCGAGAAATCGGCGACGGTGTGCATCGCCTCGCGGATTTCATTGAGGAGCTCCAGGCGGTTTTCGCGCAGCTTCGGGTCGTCGGCGTTGACCGTGACCTTCTCGAAGAAGGCGTCGACCGGGGCGCGCAGGCGCGACATGGCGCGCATGGCTTCCTCGAAGCGTTCCTCCTGGACTTCAGCCGCGATCAGGTCGTTGGCGATAGCGAGCGCCTTGAAGAGTTCGATTTCCTGCGGCGCTTGAAGGAGCGACACGTCGGGTTTGCTGGAGAAGCCCGCGTGTTTTGGGTTCTTCTTTTTTTCCTTGCCCTCCTCGATCTTGAGGATGTTCAGGGCGCGTTTGTAGCCGGCGAGCAAGTTCTTACCGTCGTCGGTCGACAGGAAACTTTGCAGGGCTTCCACCCGGTGGACGATGAGGACGAGATCGTCTTGGTTGCCGAGTGAAAAAACTGCGTCAATGAGGTCGTGACGGATGCCCTTGTCGCGGAGGGCGACCTTGAGTCGGTCAGCAATGAACACATCCAGATCCAAGACTTGGAGCGCCCTGACTTGCCGCGTTGTCTGTTCATGCACTGACTCGCCCGGACGATGAGCAGTTTTTTCCTGCTGCGCTGCCGTAGCGACCGGGTTTCCTTTCAGCGCAGCCTTAGTGACCGCTTCTAGTGACAGCCGAAGCGAATTGGCTAGGAGTGTTCTCACGACGCCAAGAGTCGCGCGCCTCAACGCATAGGGGTCTTTCGATCCCGTCGGTTTCTCATCAATCGCGAAGAACCCCACGAGGGTATCGATCTTGTCGGCCAACGCGACGGCGATACTGACGGGCGCAGTTGGGACATCGTCACCCTGTCCTTGAGGCTTATAGTGGTCGCGGATGGCGTCGGCGACTTCCGGGTCCTCTTTGTCGTGGAGCGCGAAGTAGCGACCCATCACGCCTTGCACCTCGGGGAACTCGCCGACCGTGCCGGATACAAGGTCGGCTTTGCAAAGGTAGGCGGCGCGCCATGCTTTCTTTTTGTCGGCGCCGATCAGCTCAGCGATCTCGCCGGCGAGGGCCTCGATGCGTTCGACGCGCTGGCGCTGGGTGCCGAGTTTGGCGTGGAAGACGATGTCCTTGAGCAAGGGCACACGGGATTCGAGCGTGGACTTCTTGTCCTGATCCCAGAAGAATTTCGCGTCCGAGAGGCGGGCGCGCAGGACGCGTTCGTTGCCGGCGACGACGTTCTTGCCGCCGTCCTTGGTGATCATGTTCGAGATCACCACGAATTTGTTGGCGAGCTTGGCGGTCTTCGGATCGCGCAGGGCGAAGTATTTTTGGTTCGCGCGCATGGTCGAGATCAGGATTTCGTGCGGCACGTCCAGGAAGGCCTTGTCGAACTGGCCGATCAGAGCGACGGGCCATTCGACGAGGCCGGCGACTTCGTCGGCGAGCGCGTCGTCTTCGATCAGTTCGAGGTTCTGCGCGTGGGCGAGTTGCTTTGCCTCGTGCAGGATCGAGGCCTTGCGCTCGGCCGGACTCAGCGTGACGTGAGCGCGCTTCAGTTTCTCGACGTAGTCGTCGAAGCGGCGCACTTCGATGACGGTGTTGCCCAGGAAACGGTGGCCGCGAGTTTTGTTGCCGCTTCGGACGCCGCCGATTTCGAACGGTACGACCTCGCCGTCGAAGGTGCAGAGGATCGAATGCAACGGGCGCACCCAGGTGAGGTCGCCGGCGCCCCAGCGCTGCGATTTCGGCCATGGGAAGGTGCGCACGATTTCGGGAATAATCTCGGCGAGGACAACCGGCGTCGGGCGACCTTTGCGTTCGATAACGGCGAGATAGAAATCGCCTTTCGCGTCTTTCTGAACCCTCAGCTGCTCGCGCGTCAGGCCGGTCGAACGCAGGAAACCCTGGAGCGCTTGATCGGGCGCGTCGACGCGTGGGCCTTTGCGTTCCTCGCTGACGTCGGCTTGGGCGGCGGGCAGGCCTTCGACGACGAGCGTCAGGCGGCGCGGGGTTGCGAAGCCGCGTGCGCCTTCCGTCAGAAAGCCGCGGTCGGTCAGCGCGCCGACGGCGAGGCGTTCGAGATCGCGCGCGGCCGCGCCTTGCATGCGCGCGGGGATTTCTTCGGAGAAGAGTTCGAGGAGAAGCTGGGGCATCGCCTAGCGCGCCATCCCGCTCATGCCGGCGCCTAATGTCATGCCTTGCGGGCTCTCGACCCAGGCTTGCGCGCATTCCTTCGCCAGGGCACGGACGCGGCCGATATAGGCTTGGCGTTCGGTCACGCTGATGACGCCACGCGCGTCGAGCAGATTGAAGGTGTGGCTTGCCTTGATGCATTGCTCGTAAGCGGGCAGGACGTGGCGCCAGTTCCCGTGCGCGGCGCTGCGGCCGACTTTGCGCGAGAGCAGCTTTTGGCACTCGGCCTCGGCGTCCTTGAAGTGCTGGAACAGCGCGTCGGTCGTCGCGTGCTCGAAATTGTAGCCGGACTGTTCGACTTCGTTCTGATGATAGACGTCGCCCCAGCTCATGAAGTCCGGCGACTGGCGGTTCATCGTGTTGTAGGCGAGGTCGAAGCCGTTATCGATGCCTTGCACGTACATCGCCAGGCGCTCGAGGCCGTAGGTGATTTCGGCCGACACGGGTTTGCAATCGATGCCGCCGACCTGCTGGAAGTAGGTGAACTGAGTCACCTCCATGCCGTTGCATTAGACCTTTTAGCCCAGGCCCCAGGCGCCGAGCGTGGGCGATTCCCAATCGTCCTCGACGAAGCGGATGTCGTGTTCGTCGGAGGAGATGCCGAGCGCCTTCAGCGAGCCGAGATACAGATCGAGCACGTCGTTCGGCGACGGCTTCAGGA
>JBGOVA010000016.1:0-36225 GCA_041477875.1 Micropepsaceae bacterium
AGGTTGCTCATTCCGTAAGGTGCAATTCGACAAGGCCGATTTTCGGCGCGCTGATAACATTCTAGAGGCAGACTTCACAGACGCCCGGGGCCTTCAGACCTGCCTATTTGATGACGACGTGAGAGACCAAGTTCTAAAGGCCGCAAGGAAAGGTCGCGGCTCCGATGCGGAGCGACAAACGGAACCTGCACCCCGTTGACTTCCCATTTTTTTTGCAGTGGCCAGCGCCTGGAATTTCAGTGCGTCCTGCTGAGCCATTGATATATTGGCGGATGATGTAGGGATCGAGCCTGCGAGGTGCTGATTTCGGAGAGAGAGAGTCTGAGTGTGGTCAAAACAGCACCTGCCGATGGCCTATATCTTTACCCCTTCCAGAAGGTGGAAGGGCGAGGGGGGAAGAACAGCGGCCGGTGGCTAGTGCAAATTCTCGGCGAAGAATTTGAGTGTGCGGCTCCAGGCGAGTTTGTGGGCGGCTTCGTCGTAGCTGGCGCGTTCGTCGCAGGAGAAGCCGTGGTCGGCGTCGTAGACGTAGACCGGGACGTTGGGTTGGGCTTTGCGGATTTCGTCGACTTGCGTGAGCGGGATGTGCGCGTCTTTGGCACCGAAATGCATGATCACGGGGCAGTGCGGCTTTTCGTTCGCGAGCGAGGCGATGCGGCCGCCGTAGTAGCAGGAACTGGCGTCAAACTTGAGGCGCGTGGCGCCGAGCCAAGCCATGGTGCCGCCGAAGCAGAAGCCGACGACGCCGACTTTGCCGGCCGGGTGGACGTGGGCGCGTGCGGCTTCGATGTCGAGGAGCGCTTTGGGTGTGTCGAGCCTGGGCACGATCGCCATCGCCTTTGCCATGCCGTCGGCGTCGTAGCCCGTTTCGAAATCGCGCTGATAGCGGTCGAACATCGCCGGCGCGATCGCGAGGTAGCCTTCGCGCGCATAGCGTTCGGTAATGTTGCGGATGTGGCTGTTGACGCCGAAGATTTCCTGAATGACGACGAGCGCCGCCTTGGGCTTGCCCGCGGGTGCCGCGCGCCAGGCTTTGAATTTGTGTCCGTCGCGCGCGGCCAGTTCGACCCAATCGGCCATGATAGTGGTTCCTTCGTCGCGGTGCCTGGCATAGCGATCAGAGCGTTCCAGGGCTCCTACAGTCAAGGGTACGTTTGTTGACATTTGTCAACAAGTATGCTATAAGTATTGTTGATGCCGCGTCCGAAACACCCCAACAAGGAAATCGAAGCGGCGGTCCGCCAGGCGGAGGCGAGAGGCTGGCGATACAAGGCTGCAGGAAAGTCGGCGCATTGCTGGGGTAGGTTGCTGTGTCCTGATGCGACGCCTGCCGGTTGTCAAATGTCCATGTGGTCGACGCCCAGGAGCGCCGAAAATCACGCGATACAGATTTTGCGGATGGTGAAACGATGTCCACATTGCCGAAGAATCGCAGGCGTGCTCAGGGTGCGTACGAATTCTCGATGGTGGTCGAAGGTTTCGACCGCCGTGCGTCGGATTTCGAAGACCGACTATACGACGCCGGCTGCAGCGATGCCTTGATCGGTGTCGTGAAGGGCATCGTCGTCCTCGATTTTACGCGCGAGGCAAGGTCGTTCAAGCACGCCCTTGAATCGGCACTGCGCGACGTGCGCAAGGCGGGTGGGCGCGTGGTGCGGGTGGAGCCCGACTCTTACGCGAGCCTCAGCGATATTGCCGTACGAGCCGGACTGACGCGTCAGTCCGTGTCGCTGCTGGTGCAGGGCAAGCGTGGACCCGGGGACTTTCCTCCACCGACCGCGCGCGTCACGACGGATTCGCCGCTGTGGGATTGGCTGGCAGTCGCGCAATGGCTCGAACGTCACGGCAAGTTGAAAGATCCGGATGCGGTCTCGCGCGCCGCGCTGACGCGCAGCGTCAATGCCGGGCTGGAGAACGCGCGCCAGCGCGCCGCGTAAGTCCCGCGCGCCTCAACTCGGCGCAGGCCTTGCGCGTTGGTTGTAGAGCAGCTTGCGGATGCGGTCTTGTTCTTCCCTCGAGAGTTTCGAGGGGTCGATGGAAAGATCGCTGCCGACGGCCATGCCGCGCTGCACGGCGGGGCGCTCGGCGAGTTCGTCCATCCAGCGCTTGACGTGTTTGAACTCTTCGATGTCTTGGCCTTGGCCCTTCCAACCGATCGTCCACGGGTATGAGGTCATGTCGGCGATGGTGTATTCGTCGCCCGCGAGATAGCGGCGGTCGTAGAGGCGGTTGTTCATCACGCCGTAGAGGCGGTTCGTTTCATCGGTGAAGCGGCGCACGGCGTAGGTTTGATCGCCTTGCGTGTCGGCGAGGCGGCGGAAGTGGCCGACCTCGCCGAACTTCGGGCCTTGGTTGGCCATCTGCCAGATCACCCATTGCACGACTTCGTATTTGCCGCGCACGTCCTGCGGCCAGAATTTTCCGGCCTTCTCGGCGAGGTACATCATGATCGCGCCGGATTCGAAAATGCCGACCGGCGCGCCGCCGCCATTCGGTTCGCGGTCGAGGATCGCGGGCATGCGGTTGTTCGGGCCGATCTTCAGGAAGTCGTCGGCGAACTGATCGCCGCGTCCGATATTGAGCGGGACGACCTTGTAGGGCATGCCGAGCTCTTCGAGCAGGATGGTCACCTTCTTGCCGTTGGGCGTCGGCCAGTAATAGAGGTCGATCATGGGAGTGCCTTTCTCACAAATTGCGATGGGCGCATTCTATGGGCTTCGCGCTTGCACTCGCTACTCACAAACAGTCGGCATTTCACGAAGTGAGATGTGGAAGCACTCTCGGAACACCCCTCGCCCTCGTTCCTGCGAGGGAGAGGGGCCGGGGGTGAGGGAGCGAAATTGTGTGATGCCGCCGATGTTTTGTGAAGTCGCTGCAAGCGCGGAGATTGGCACAGCGACCATCCCTCACCCCCAACCCCTCTCCCTTCCAGAAGTTGGAAGGGCGAGGGGAGAATGAAAGTTGCGCCGGCGGACTCAAATCCACAAACCGGCGCGGTGCAAATTTGCGCGACGCTCGGCAGTGACGGCGGCGCCGGCGGGTTTGCGGCGCACGAGGCGGCGGAGTTTTCGCGCAAAGACCAGAACGGCGACGAGAGTCTTCGTGCTCGCGCTAGGTTTGCCGCACACCGCGATCTGTTCGGTGATGAATTTGGATTCGACGAGGCGGTAGCGCGAGCGGCGGGTGCGCAGGAAGCTGTAGTCGAAGAGAGCCTCGATCGGCAGATCGGGGAGCGCGGCTGCGGCGTCGCCTTTGATCAGTTCCTCGCGCACCAGGATCGCGTTCGGGCCGGTGCAGGCGACGACGCGAAAGCCGCGCGCGCGGGCGGAGGCTTCGACCGCTTTGGCCGAGTGGCGGAAGAAGACGTCGCCGGGCAGATCGCGGTAGGCGATGTCGGGCGGGATCTCGTGGTTGAACTCGATGACGACGATGTCGGCGACGACGCGGCGCAGGTTCTCGAACACTTCGAGGTCGTTGGAGTCGATGTCGAGCGAGAGCAGGCCGAGGCGTGCGGGGAAGTTCGCGCGTTTGACGATCTCATCGATCGCGTTCGCGCCCTTTGCCGCGATCATGGCGCCGACGGCGGTGACGTTCGGATTGCCGGCGGCGCGCTTCTCGATCGTTTGCACGGCGCCGGCCGCGCCTTCGATCAACAGCGCGCGCCAGCCCTTCTTCGACCACAGCGTGTTCGTGTTCGAGAGCGTGATGCCGTCGCCGGCGCCGACCTCGAGGCAGGTCTTGGGTGTGTCGGGCAGGAGGGTCAGCAGGTGCTCGATGATGCCGTCCTCGCCGCACTGCGAGGTGACGTTGCGCCGGTAGCGGTCGAGCCGCTTCCACGGGTCGCGTTCGGGCGTGCTGGCGGTTGGGGACATAGATCGGCGTTGCGATGGCGGGCAGGGGCCGATCACCTACGCGATGCCTGCGGGGGACGCAATGCGGGTGTGGCGGCGTGGGCGCAGGGTTCGCGGCACAAGGAAGTCGTGGGTGGTCCGTCTGCACGGACCATGACAGTATAAGGAGCAGTTGGCATCGCGATGGGGGTTGAGGACGCATGAGCCAGGGGGCAATCGCTGCGCCGGCGACGGGCGCGCCGGCCGGTTCGCAACCCATTCCCCCGCGCGCCGTGATCGCCGTCATCATCGGCAATTGGCTCGAGTTCTACGACTTCATCGTCTACACGTTTTTCGCGGTGATGATCGGCCGAGCGTTCTTTCCGGCCGATCTGATGAGCGCGGACTTTTCAGAGTCCGAACGCCAATTCCTTTCGCTCTTGGCCTCGCTCGCGACGTTTTGGGCCGGGTTCTTCACGCGTCCCATCGGGGCTGCGATCATCGGGGCCTACGGCGACCGCGCGGGGCGCAAGGCCGCGATGACCGTGACGATCCTTTTGATGGCGCTCGGCACCGGCATGGTTGCGCTGACGCCCACCTATGCGCAGATCGGCATCGCGGCGCCGATCATGCTGATCATCGCGCGGCTGATCCAAGGGTTTTCGTGCGGCGGCGAGGTGGGGCCGGCGACGACCTATCTGCTCGAAGCGGCGCCGCCCAACCGGCGCGCGGCGCTGACCGCCTGGCAAGGCATCAGCCAGCAATTCGCCGGCATCATGGGCACAGGGTTCGGTTTGATCTTGGCGGCGACGCTCAGCCAAGAAGATCTCTACGACTGGGGCTGGCGCATTCCGTTTCTGATCGGAATTCTGATCGGCCCCGTCGGTCTCTATATCCGAAGCAGCCTGCCCGAGACGATCGAGAAACACGAGGTGCACGCCAGCGGGATCGCGGTCTTGCGGAATCTCTTCGCCAAGAGTTCGCTTCCCATCGTGCTCGGCATCCTGTGCATCGTCGGTCCGACGATATCGACCTATGTGTCGAGCTATATGACGACTTATGCGATCACGACGCTGAAGCTTCCGGCCGATGTCGGTTTGCTGGCGACATTGTGCGGCTACATCGCCTCGCTCGCCGGCGTTCCGTTGGGGGCGTGGGCGGCCGACCGCATCGGCACGAAGATTTCGATTTTGGTGCCGCGCATCCTCTTCGTCCTCGTCGTCTATCAGGCTTATGTGCTGATGACGGCGAAGGGGTCGAGCGTCGAGACGCTGCTCATCGTCAACATCGGGCTCAACTTCATTCTGGCGCTGGCGAACGGCGGGCTCTATGCGCTTTTGACCCAGGCGTTCCCGAAGGCCGTCCGCTCGAGCGGACTGGCGATCGCCTATTCCGTGTCGGTGACGGTGTTCGGCGGCTCGACCCAGGTCGTCGTCGCGTGGCTGATCAACACGCTGCAGGATCCGCTGGTGCCCGCCTGGTACCAGATCGGGGCCAACATCATTTCGATCCTGGCCGTCATGTTCGTGGTCACGCATCGCGAAGCCGGGCCGGTGGTCGAGGCCGAGGCGCCGGGCTGAGATCGCGAGAGCGAACGCGCCTCACCCGGAGCAAGAATCGACAGCGCGCCGGGCGTTGGCACGGCGGTAACCGTGTTGTTCCCGCGCGGGCGGGTGCCCGCGGCCGCGCCCGCGGCTCCCCTGGCGGCCGTGGCCGGTTAACGCCGCGGGCCGTTTGTTAAGGGAGTCTTTATGCGCACGTGTTCGAATGGGCCATGTTGGACACCCCGGGTCACAAAAGCGGACCGACCATTGCCGGCACCTCGGGTGGCTGGCCGGTGCTCCATGACGGCGGCTTGAATTTCGCGACGCCGCAACTGCGCAGAGTGCTGGACGTGTGGTGCGCCAAGCGGAACGGGCGCACGATGCCGGCGCGCGCCGATCTCAGCTTGCGCGATTTGAGATTCGCACTGCCCAATGTGGCGTTCCTCGCGGTCGTGCGCGAAGGCGCGCGCGCGCGCTTCAAGGTGCGCTTGATGGGCAGCGAGCTCGATGCCTATGCCGGGCCGATGACGGGCCAATTCATCGACGAAGCGGTGCCGCGCAAGTTCGCGGAAAAGTGGTCGGGGCCGTGGCTTCAGGTGGTCGAGGCGCGACAGCCGATGCGCACCGTCTCCCGCGTCGAGTACGGCGATAGGAACTACTACGTTTCCGAGTCTCTCTGCGCGCCGCTCGCCACCGACGGGGAAGTGTGCGACGGCATCATGCTCGGCGTCTACTACCACGTGAGCGACGGCGACCCGGCGACGCAGAGCGAAATCGCGGGCCGGCTGACGCAAGACCTCGGCGCGGCGACTTAGAGTCAGTCGCAAAGGTCAGCAGGCGCCACTGTGACGTTCGGGTGCCGGCCGCTTCCGCCAATGATCGCATGCCCGGTAAGACCTCGTTAATCACGCGCGTCGAGTGTGCTTCCAGCGAACGCAAGATTCGCGGCGGAGGCTCCAGAAATGAAACTCGACCGGCGGATGCTTTGGACCACCTTCCTTGGACTGACCCTTGTTCCCACCGCGGCAATCGCTTCCGACGACATCGATGATCTGCTGGTCGACGGCAAGTTCATCTTCGATGCCCGCGCGCGCTACGAGCAAGTCGATCAGGACAACATCGCCCTGACGGCCGAAGCGCCGACGATCCGCGCGCGGGTGGGCTTCGTCACCGGCAAGGTCGCCAACTTCCAGGGCCTGATCGAAGGCGAGGCGATCGTCCACCTGTCCGACCGCTTCAACGACACCGTCAACGGCGACACGCAGTTTCCCAAAGTCGTCGATCCGGCGGGAATGGAACTCAACCGGCTGCAGATCGAGTACACAGGCATCCCGCAGACCGTGGTGACGCTGGGGCGCCAGCGCATCAACCTCGACAATCAGCGTTTCGTGGGCGCCGTCGGCTGGCGGCAGAACGAACAGACGTTCGACGCGTTGCGCGTGACCAACACCAGCATCGATGGGCTGACGCTGACTTATGCCTTCGTCAATCAGGTCAACCGCATCTACGGCAACGAGAGCGTCCAAGGCCAGTACGACGGACCGATACACCTCTTCAATGCCGCGTATGATTTGGCCCCCGTCGGGAAGATCGCGGGCTATGCCTATTTGCTCGACTTGGACGGCGTAGCGTTGGTGGACAGGCAATCGACCGCCACCCTCGGCCTGCGCGTCACCGGCAAGAAGGATGTGGGCGATGGGCTCACGCTCGGATACGAGGCCGAATACGCCCGCCAAAACGATCACGGCAACAATCCGGGCCATTTCGACCTGAACTATTGGCATGGCGATCTGTCGCTCTCTCATGGCGAGTTCGGCGCGCTGGTCGGAGTCGAGTCGCTCGAAGGCGACGGCACGCGCGGCTTCTCGACGCCGCTCGCCACGCTGCACAAGTTCCAAGGTTATGCCGACTCGTTCCTCACCACGCCGCCGAACGGCATCGTCGATGTCTACGGCAAGATCGGCTACGAGACGAAGTTCAAAGAACCCGTCGGCCCGATCACCGCGTTCACGGCAGCGGCCTGGTATCACGGTTTCGACGCGGAACGCGGCGGCGCGTCCTTGGGCGAGGAGTTCGATCTCGAAGCGGTCGCGCGGCTCGGCGAGCATTTCGCCATCGGCACGAAATACGCCAACTACGACGGCGTCGTCGACTTCCCGGGCTTGGAGAAGGTCTGGCTCTATGTCGACGTGAATTACTGAAGCAGCGAAACATCGAGGAGCACGGCACGGCGGCGAAGGAGATTTTCGCGCAACGTGCAAGACGAACGGCAAAGTCGGCGACTTCCTGGCGCGGGTGGGTGCTGTGTAATCGCCTTTTGCACGGGCGGCGTCGCCGCGGCGCAACAGGCAGCAGCGAGACAGGCGCTTAGATTCACATGCGTGCGAAGTGATTCGCTCATCGCGCGCGCCGGAAGCTCAAGAGGACCGCTCTCATGAAAAGAACCACGCTCCTGCTCGGCACGGCCGCGGCGCTCGCCGCGTGCGGCGCGGCGCGCGCCGCATCGTTCGACGGTTGGTACGTCAGCCTTGAAGGCGGCGCGAGCTGGATCGACGACCTGCACTTCGTCGAACAGGCCACAAGCCTCGGCGTCGTGACGCACTACCACCCGGGCACCGCGGGCGGCGATGCGGGCTGGGCGGTTCTGGCGACGGTGGGATACGGCTTCGCGCAGCACTGGCGCGTCGAGCTCGAAGGGGGCTACCGCCACAACGACTTGCCGAATTTTTCGTCCTTCTACCTCAATTCGACGACGACGCGCGCGCCGACAGTGTTCCAGACCGACGACGAAATCCGCGAATTCTCGCTGATGGCGAACGCTCTCTACGAGCTGCCGCTCACGGAGAAACTGTCGCTGGCGATCGGCGCGGGCGCGGGCGCGGACCACGCCGACTACGACAGTTTGAACGGCGAGGACCGGACGTGGAGTCTCGCCTATCAGGGCATCGCCGGGCTGAACTACGATATCGGCGCGCGGACGCAACTGTTCATGCGCTATCGCTATCTGCACGTCGCCGATCCGGAATTCAAAACCGACCTCGAGGGCAGCCACACGTGCTGCTACAATTTCGACGATATCGAAAAGCACACGGTGACGGTGGGCCTGCGCTATAATTTCACGCCGACAGCGCCGCCCGTCGCGGCGCCGCCACCTCCACCTCCACCGCCGCCGCCCCTGCCGGCCGCGCGGCAGTTCCTGATCTTCTTCGGCTTCAACAAATGCGACATCACGGCCGAGGCCGATGGCGTGCTCGGCGATGCGGCAGCGACGGCGAAAAGTTCCGGCGCGGCGGCGGTGCGCATCGTCGGCCATACGGATTCATCCGGTTCGTCGGGCTACAACCAGCACCTGTCGGAGTGCCGCGCGAACGCCGCGAAGTCGAACATCGTCGGCAAAGGCGTGCCGGCGGACGCGGTCTCGACCATCGGCCGGGGCGAGAGCGAGCTTCTGGTGAAGACGGGCGACGGCGTGAAGGAACCACAGAACCGGCGCGCGACCGTCGATCTGGAGTAGGCGCAGTCTAGCGCCGAGCGCGCAGCCCTAAGGCGGCAAGGATCGTCCACGCGCCTTGCGCCAGGACGACCGCGCCCATGCCGTGCACGTCGAGCTCGAGCGTGCCGGAGACGAGCCAGGTGAAGACGCCGATACCGACGACCAGGCCCGCGATCTGAATGGCGGCGCCGAGCGCATCTTTTCCCGGCCACGCCAGCGCCCACAGCGCGATTGCCGCGGATAACAGCGCGACGCCAAGCGTGGCGAAGGCCTGGTTCAAATACCATTCGAAGCGCAAAAGGTCGTGGATGAGCGATGGACCGGCTGGCGCGGCGATCTGCGCTTCGATCAAGCGCGGCGCGACGAGGCCGCTCATGGCGGCGGCCAGCATCGCGGCGACGGCGCCGAAGGCGTAGACGACGAGCGCCAAGCTTGCGAGCGCCTTGTCGAAACCGATGCTGCGCGTGAAGGCGAAGAAGCCGAAGGTCAACAGCGGCGCGGTGCCGATCGCGATCGCGTGAACGATGACGCCGAGGCGCAAGATGCGCGCGACCTCGCCCGCGTGAGCGGAAACGTGGCCGGAGGGATGAAGCGCCATCACGCCGATCATTGCGGCCGTTCCGACGATGAGCGCAGCCGCGCCGGCTTCCTCCATTTTCATGATGCGCTCATCCGTGCGAGCCGAGCATGCCGAAATAGAGAAGCGTGAAACCGAGCGTGTCGGCGAGGCCGTGCCCGATGATCGCGGGCCATAGGTTGCGCCCCCAGATCAGCGTTCCCGCACCCAGAATGAGGCCGCCGATCCCGGCGCTGACCATGCCGGGCGGGCCCTGATAAGCGTGCGCGGCGCCGAAAAGCAGCGCCTGCGCGACGAGCGCGATCGTCCAGGCGAGCCGTCCCTCGCCCATGAACTGCGCGAAGCGCGTCATCAGATAACCGCGATAGAAGAACTCCTCGCCGAAGGCTGCGAAGAGCCAGACGACGGGCAACAGATAGAGCAAGAGCGGCAAGTTTCCGGTGACCTCGCCGAGCACTTGCGGCGCTTTGTTGGGGCCGGCTCCGGTCAGCGTCGCGATGGCGTGCTCGACGGCGGACTGGGCGAACATGCCGTAGGCCATTTGCGCCGCGAGCAGCAACACGCCGTAGCGGATGACGCGTCCCCACCGTGCCGGGACGATCAGAGCAAAGCTCGCCCAGGTTTCGCCGCGGAGCTTCACCCAGAGCAGGACGAACAGCGTGAAGGCGAAGACGAGGTATGTGTGTTTGAGGACCGGCATCACCGGCAGTGTCGCGGCCAGGGCGACGGCGGCGGCTTTGACCCAGCCTGCGATGTTGTTCTGAACGAAGAGGGCGGCCGCCGCCTCGATCAGGGCGAAATCGCGCGCGCTTTTGTTCACGATGTTTTGCCCTCAACCGCGTCTGTGGCCGGTGATAGGGTCCGATTTGCCGCCGGCCCAACTCACGAACGCGTGTGAGGCGACGTTGCTGGACACGAGGGGTGGAGATGTCCAAGAACTCGCAAATGCGTTCTGTCGACCGCCGGGCGCAGCGCACGCGCATGGCGCTGGCCGACGCGCTGATCGAACTCGGCCCCAAGATCGGCCTGGACGCGCTCGAGGTCCGCACGCTGACGGAAGAGGCGGGCGTCGGGCGTTCGACGTTCTATTCGCATTATTCCGACAAGGACGATTTCTTGATCACCTCCTACGGCGGCATGGTCGCGATGTGCGACGAAGCGGCGCGCGCCAAGCCCGGCCACCGCGGCGTGCTGCCCGCGCGCGAGGTGTTCGCGCATGTCGAGAACGCGCGGGCGTTCGCGTTGTCGCTCGTCGGCTCGGGCCAATTCGCCCGCACGCAGGCCGCGCGCGAGGCGAAGCTCTATCCGATCGCGGAAGCGAATCTCGCGCGGCTCTATCCGCGCATGACGCTGGCGCGCCGGCGCGAGCTTGCGGTGTTTTTGTCAGGCGCGTTCTCGGGGCTGATGCGCTGGTGGATGGATTCGGGCCTGCGGCAGCGCGCGGCGCACATGCACGAGGTGTTCGAGACGCTGGCCGCGCGCGTGTTGCGAGATGAAGAAGGCGGATGAACGGGCACACCGATTTTCAGAGCCGTCGTCTTGCCGGGCCGGGCTTTGCCTTCGGCGCGGCGCTGCTCTTTGGCATCAGCACGCCGTTCGCCAAGCTTGTCGGCGGCGATGTGAATCCGTGGCTGCTGGCGGGCTTGCTTTATCTGGGTTCCGGTGCGGGGCTTGCAGTGTGGCAGGCGGCGCGCGCGGGCGTCGGCGCGCGCAACAACGAAGCAAGACTCAAGCGGGCGGATTGGCCGTGGATGGCGGCGATCGTTTTTTTCGGCGGCGTCGCCGCGCCGGTGCTGTTGATGTTCGGTCTGCAGCGGACGGCGGGATCGACGGCGTCGCTTCTGCTCAATCTCGAAGGGCTCGCGACGATGGCGATCGCGTGGCTTGTCTATCGCGAGAACGTGGATCGGCGCTTGCTGCTCGGCGCGTTCGCCATTCTTGGCGGCGCCGTCGTGCTGTCGTGGGATTTTTCCGCGATCGCGCTCTCCGGCGGGGCGTTGCTGATCGCGGGCGCGTGTTTGTGCTGGGGGATCGACAATAATTTTACGCGCAAGCTTTCGGCCGCCGACCCGGTGCAGATCGCGATGATCAAGGGCCTTGCGGCGGGGGCGACGAACGTGGCGCTTGGGTTCGGAGCGGGCGCGCACATGCCGCCGGTCGGCGCGGTGGTGTTCGCCGGGCTCCTGGGCTTGCTCGGCTACGGCATCAGCCTCGTGTTGTTCGTGTTCGCGCTGCGCGAGCTGGGGGCGGCGCGCACGGGGGCCTATTTTTCGACCGCGCCGTTCATCGGAGCGATCGTCGCGATCCCGCTTCTCGGCGAACCGTTCACGGTCGTGCTGGCCGCCGCGGGCGCGCTGATGGGATTGGGCGTGTGGTTGCATCTGACTGAGGATCATGAGCACTGGCACGCGCACGAGGCGACGACGCACGAACACGCTCACGTTCACGACGCGCATCACCTTCATGCGCATGCGCCGGACCACCCGCTCGGCGAACCTCATACGCACGTTCACACGCACGCGCCGCTACGGCACAAGCACGTTCACTTCCCCGATCTTCATCATCGGCACGACCACTGAGTTTCAGCCGTGATCGGGCGAGAGGCAGTGGCTGTGGGTGTGGTCGGCGAGCACCTTGATGACGCGGCAGTCGGAGACGCGGCCGTGGCGGCATTGGCGGACCATGCGGCGCAGTTCGCCGCGCAGCGATTCCAGGCGGACGATCTTGGCTTCGACATCGGCGAGCACGTCGCTGGCGACGCGGTCGACCTCAGCGCAGGGTTGATCGGGTTTGTCGACGAGCTTCAAGAGCTCGCGGATGGCGTCGAGCGGAAAGCCCAGTTCGCGCGCGTGGCGGATGAAGGCGAGGCGGTCGGCATGCGTTTCCGTGTAGCGCCGCTGGCCGCCTTCGCTGCGCGCGGGGGCGGGCATCAGGCCTTCCTGTTCGTAGAAGCGGATGGTTTGGACTTTTGTCGCTGCGCGTTTGGCCAGCGCGCCGATGCCCAGTATTTCAGCCATTTTTAGACCCTTGAAGCTACAGCCACTGTAGCATGTAGATTGAGTCGCGTCGCCGGCAAGTGTGCGCGACAGGAGGCTCATCAATGGACGCGTGCTGCGCGCCGAAGGTCTCGGCCGTGAACTCGCCCGCCTATCGGCGCGTGTTGTGGATCGCACTCGGCGTCAATGCGGCGATGTTCGCCGTCGAGGTCGGGGCGGGCGTCGCCGCCGGTTCCGTCGCGCTGCAGGCCGATGCGCTCGACTTCCTCGGCGATGCGGCGAACTACGGTTTGAGTCTTTTCGTGTTGACGATGGCGCTCGCCTGGCGGGCGCGCGCGGCGCTGGCGAAGGGCGCGAGCATGGGGTTGTTCGGTTTGTGGGTGATCGGCGTGACGTTGTTCAACGCGATCACCGCCACCGTGCCCAATGCCGCGACGATGGGCGCGGTCGGCGCGTTGGCGCTGATCGCGAACGTCGGCGTCGCGGTGCTGCTCTACCGCTATCGCAACGGCGACGCGAACATGCGCTCGGTCTGGCTGTGCACGCGCAACGATGCGATCGGCAACGTCGCGGTGATGGCGGCGGCGGTCGGCGTGTTCGGAACGCAGACGGGGTGGCCCGACATCGTCGTCGCGGTCGCCATGGCGTCGCTGGCGCTTGCCGCGGCGTTCGAAGTGATCCGCAGCGCCATGCGCGAACTCACCGGGGAGCACACCGACACCGCGAAGGTTCACGTTCGCCACGGTCACTGACTGCCTGCCGCTAGGGCAGCGTCGCGGCATTCGGCTGAATCAGGTTCATCTCGCGGCTTCGCGGCTTCTCTTTCTTGCTGCTTCACAGCTGCGCCAAAGCTTTGATGCTCAGTGCGTGGCAGCGCGCCATTCCTCACCCCCATCCCCTCTCCCTTCCAGAAGGTGGAAGGGCGAGGGGAGTCATGTGGCAAGTGCCGCGCGCAGGGTCTTGTGGAAGTGGATGATCAGGCTTTCGTAGTGGCCGAAGGTGAAGGCGTCGTTGGCGCCGCTTGCGAGGCCGCGTTGGATCGCGGCGACGACGGCGCGGTCTTCGGCCGTGCCGGTGTCGCTGACGAAGGCGGCGTCGCGCTTGGCGGCGGCCAAGGCCTCTTCGCTGCCGCCATGGCCGGCGTTGGTCAGTGAATAGCTGACGAAGCGCGTTTTCTCGAGCGACACGGGTTCGAGGATGACGAGATTCGTGTGGCTCGACAGCACGGTCACGAGCGCATTGGGGAACAGATGATAGACGTAGGTGACGAGGCCCATCACGCTGCGCTCGGCGGGCGGCACGTCGGCGAGTTTCTTGATGCGCTTGAAGGGGAACGTGATGCGGCCGTTGCGGCCGAAGGTTTCGAGCAAGGTCAGATTGTCGAAGCCGTAGGGCAGGAACGTCTCGGGATGCGTCGCGCGGATGTGGTAGCCCTCCAAGAATCCTTCGAGGAAGATCTTCCAGTTGGCGTCGATCTCGCGCTCGGTCGTGGCGTAGAGAACTTGATCCTTTGCGATGAGGTCGGGCAGATCGTCGAGCGGGTTGGCGGCGCCTTCCTGCGTGACGAAGACGAGGCCGTGGCGCTCCTCCGCCTTCACGGGGACGAGACCGTGGCCGGATTTGTCGAGGCCGGGAAAGCCTTGCTCGTGCGGCACGTGGCGGAGTGCCCCGTCGAGGCCGTAGGTCCAGCCGTGATAGCGGCACATGAAGGCGTTCGCGCAACCGCTGCCGTCGGCGAGGCGCATGCCGCGATGACGGCACGCGTTTCGGAAGGCGCGGACTTTGCCGTCTTGCCCGCGCACGGCGACGATGGGCGTGCCGGCAGCGTCGCGCGCGACGAAGGAACCGTTCTCGGGGATGGCGGCGGAGGGGCAGAAGGGCGTGGGGAAGCGGCGCAGCACGTCGATCTCGCGCTCCAAGCGGGCTTGCGAGCGGTAGTTCACGACCGGTTCGCGCCAGACTTCGGCGCCCATGTCGGTGGTGCCTTGCGCGATATGTTTGAGAACGCGCTCGGCGACGCGTTGGTCGCTCATCGGTAGTGTCATGTCGTCCATCCTCGTGTTGGACCCAGTTTGCTCCTGCCGCGGGGCGTTGACAAAGGAAAGGCTAAGGCGTTGAGGTGAATGGCGTTCATGCTTTTCGGGCCCCAAGCCCGACAACCCCGCGGAGCGTTTCCCATGCGCCGATTGGCTCTCCCGATCATTTTGTCTTTGTTCCTTATGCAATCGGCGCCGGTGGCGACCTCACCGTTCGGCGTGCTTCAGCCGACCGGGCCCGTGATCCTGAACGGCTGTACGGAGAATGCGCTTTTTGCGGCGCTGAACAGCGCGGCCGGGAAGGAGTGTTTGAACTTACTGCCGCACGTGTCGAACGTGAGCACGGGTTTCTCGGTCTTCTGCAAGGCCGGGCGCTGGGGCTGCTGCGACAAGGCGGCGGGATATCCCAACTGCAAGATCGAGCAGCCGATCCCTTATCAGCGCCCTCGCCCGCCGGTTGCCGTCCAGCCGTGACGAAAGTCACGATCAACCGCGCGCCGGTGTTGACGCTGTGGGGCGTGGTTGTCGCCGAGGCGCTGGGTCACTCTCGCGCGACGGCGCTCACTTTCGGCAAGTCGGTCGCGGGCAAGGGCGCGTTCGCCAAAGCGAAGAGGCTGGGCATTGCCGCGGATCGGGCTCCCGACGCGCGTCGGCGCTCGCCGGAGGAGCCGCGCTTCGTGACGTTCATGGGCGCGGAGATTCCGGTTCTCGACACCAAGGACGGCGCGCGGGCGATTGCCGAAGGCAAGCCGATCGACTCGAAGGCGGTGGGGAAATATCTCGAACAGAAATTCGGCGCGCATTTGGACGAGGTGGGCGAGGCGATGCAGGCGCTCGCCGCGTCGCGCGACAAGCCTGCCCTCGCGGCGGAAGCGTTTTCGCTCTACGAGAAATTTCGGCCGTCGATTCCCGCCGGCACACCGGGGTGGGGCAAGGCCGGGGCGCTCGATACGGCGGCGATCATGAAGCTGGCAAAGCGTTGATTTCAGCGGCGGTAGAGCGCCGTCATGCCCAGCTTCTCGGCGAAAATTGTGTCGGGTTCCTGACAAGATTAACGGGCGCTCAGTTTGCGCCAACGATAGATTTATAATTGTCGCAAAATCTGTCAGCAGAAAACCGCCGTTTTTCCGAGGGCGGTCGTTAGCGCTTCAACGAATTTCCTGTTGAACTCACACTTATGAAGCGCAATTGACGGACAGTGCGCTTTCGCGCGCCGCGCGAAGCATTCGATGGGTTCTTGAAATGGACGTGGAGTCGAAGCCTGGAGACGTGAAACGGGATGCCGGCGCGCTCGGCGGCGCCCGCGCCACCTACCAGAAGATCGCAAGCGGGCCGATCGGCCAGCGCGTCAAGCGCTACATCCCCAAGACACGGCGTACACGGATGATCGCGGCGGCGGTCGCGGCCGTCATTGCGATCGGTCTCGTTTCCTGGTGGTGGTGGGGAACGGGCTCCACGACCGAAGCGTTGATCGTGGCGGTCGAGCGCGGCGACGTGGAGGATTCGGTCACGGCGCTCGGCAATCTGCAGCCGCGCGATTATGTCGATGTCGGCGCGCAGGTCTCGGGGCAACTGGACAAGCTGCTCGTCGACTTCGGTTCGAAGGTGAAGAAGGGCGCTCTGCTCGCGGAGATCGATGCGCAGTTGCAGAGCGCGAAGGTCGAGGCGGACAAGGCGCAGCTCAAGAACCTGAGGGCGCAGCAGGCCGAGCGGCAGGCGCAGCTCGACCTCGCGCGCGGGCAATACTCGCGCCAGAAAATCCTGAAGGTCGCCAAGGCGACGAGCGAAGACGCCTATCAAAGCGCGCTGTCGAGCATGCAGTCGGCGGCGGCCAATGTGAACTCGGTCAAAGCGCAGATCGAACAGACGACGTCGACGTTACAAGGCGATCAGGTCACGCTCGGCTATACGAAGATCTATGCGCCGATGGACGGCACAGTGGTTTCGATCACGACCAAGCAAGGCCAGACGATCAACGCCAATCAGCAGGCGCCGATCATTTTGCGCGTCGCCGACCTCACGACGATGACCGTGTGGACGCAGGTTTCAGAAGCGGACGTGCCGAAGCTCAAGATCGGGATGGACGCCTATTTCACGATCCTAGGCACGCCCGAGAAACGCTGGCGGGGCAAACTAAAGCAGATTCTGCCGACACCCGAGACCGTCAACAACGTCGTTCTCTATACGGCGCTGTTCGACGTCGACAACAAAAGCGGCGAGTTGATGACGCAAATGACGGCGCAAGTCTTCTTCGTCATCGCCGGCAAGGAGAACGTGATCAACGTGCCGGTCGCGGCGCTCAAGCGCTACAAGCCGCGGCAGAAACTCTTCAAGGCGACGGTCGTGACGCCAAGCGGCGGGCGCGAGGAGCGCGAGGTCAAAGTCGGCGTGACGAACCGCGTGTCGGCGGAGGTCGTGTCCGGCTTGACGGAAGGCGAAAAGGTCGTCGCGGGGACGAAGAGCACCTCGACCTCCTCTTCCTCTACACAACGGCAAGGCGCCGGGCAGCGGGGCGGGGGCGGGTTCCGGGGCTTCCCATGAACAAGCCGGCGCTGGGCTCGTTTCAGGCGGTCGAAGCGGCGCCCCTCATCGAAATTTCCGATTTGCACAAGACGTTCTTTACCGGCGGCGACGTCATGGTCGAGGTCCTGCGCGGCGTATCGCTGTCGATCTATCCGGGCGAGTTCGTCGCTATCATGGGCGCGTCGGGTTCGGGCAAGTCGACCTTGATGAACATCATCGGCTGTCTCGACCGCGCGACGTCGGGCATGTATCGCTTCAACGGGCGCGACGTGTCGGGGCTCGATGCGGAAGGGCTGGCGCGTCTGCGGCGCGTTGCGTTCGGCTTCATTTTCCAGAGCTACAATCTGATTTCGACGGTGAGCGCGACCGAGAACGTGGAAGTGCCCGCTATCTATGCGGGATCGTCGCCGGAACAACGGTACGCCCGCGCGCAGGATTTGCTGACGCGATTGGGGTTGGGGGACCGGCTTCGCCACCGGCCGAACCAGCTTTCGGGCGGCCAGCAGCAGCGCGTGTCGATCGCGCGCGCGCTGATGAACGGGGGACAAATCATCCTCGCCGACGAACCGACCGGCGCGCTCGACAGCCGCAGCGGCGCGGAAGTCATGGCGCTGCTCAGCGACCTGTCGGCGCAAGGTCACACGGTCCTACTGATCACGCACGACAAGGAGGTCGCGAAGCACGCGCGGCGCATCATCGAAATCAAGGACGGCATAGTCGTCGCCGACAGCGGGCCGGACAGCAAAGCCGCGAGCGAAAAGGCCATCGAGCACCTCAATGAGGTCGAGGCCGAAGACGGCGCTGCGTCGTGGGGCGATGTGAGCGAGGCACTGTCGATGGCGCTGCGGGCATTGCGCGCGAACCTCTTCCGCACGATCTTGACCTTGCTCGGCATCGTGATCGGCGTCGGGTCCGTGGTTGCGATGTTGGCGCTCGGCGAGGGTGCGAAGCAGGCGGTGGTCCAGCAGATCGGTTCGATGGGCACGAACTTGCTGCTGGTGCGGCCGAGCGCGCCCGGGCAGCGCGGCGTCGGGGGAACCGTCGCGACCATGGTCCCGGCGGATGCCGAAGCCATGAGCCACGTGCCGAATGTGATCGCGGCGGTGCCCGAGTTGACGGGCTCCGTGACGACGCGCTTCGGCAATATCGATTATCAGACGTCGGCGAACGCGACGTGGCCCGACCTGCCGGTCGTGCGCAGCTGGCCCGTCGCGCAAGGCACGTTCTTCACGGAAGAGGATCAGCGCAGCTACGCCTCGGTCGCCGTTTTGGGGCAGACCGCCTGTCAGCAATTGTTTCCCGACGGCGACAATCCGATCGGCGAGTATATTTTGTTGAAGAACGTGCCGTTCCAGGTGATCGGCGTCATGTCGGCGAAGGGTGCGACGGCCGGCGGCAACGACGCGGACGACGTGATCTTCGTGCCGCTGTCGACGGGAAGCCTGCGTCTGTTCGGGCAGCGTTTCCTGCGGTCGATCACCGTTGCGGTCAAGGACGTGGCGCTGATCGACGTGACGCAGGACGCGCTGACCGAGCTTTTGAAGGCGCGCCACACGGGGTCGGAGGACTTCTTCATCCGCAACATGGCGGCGGTCGTCGAGACGGCGTCGGAGGCGCAGAACACGTTGACCATTCTGCTCGGCTCGGTTGCCGCTATCTCGCTGCTCGTCGGCGGCATCGGGGTCATGAACATCATGCTCGTCAGCGTCACCGAGCGCACGCGCGAGATCGGCATCCGCATGGCGACCGGCGCGCGCATGCGCAACATCCTGCAGCAGTTCCTGACCGAGGCGGTCGTCGTTTCGGGCTTGGGCGGCGTCATCGGGGTTGTGGGTGGGGTCGTGACGGCCCTGATCATTTCGGCGTTCGGCATGCCGGTCGAGTTCACGCTGCTGCCGATGGCGTTGGCCTTCGCCGTGTCGGTGGCGACGGGGCTTGTGTTCGGCTTTGCGCCGGCGATGAAGGCCGCGCGGCTCGATCCCGTCGTGGCGCTGTCGAGCGAGTGAGGCCGGTCATGAAACACGTGCGCCTTCTCTTGTTGCTCGCGGCGTCGACACTGACGGCGTGCGCGTCGACCGAGCCCGGCGAAGGGTTGAGCCCGACCGACACGCCGCAGGCGTGGACCGCGCCGATCCCGACGGACGCCCAGACGTGGCCGGCAGCCGCGTGGTGGCGCGGCTTCGACACCGCGGAGCTCGATCAGTTGATCGCCGATGCGCAGACGCAGAACCTGGATCTGGCCATCGCAACGACGCGCATCCTGCAGGCCGAAGCGCAGGCCCGCGGCGCGGGGTCGGCGCTGCTGCCTAGCGTCGATTTGCGGGCGGGCGCGTCGCAGTCGGGGTCGTTCGGAGACAATTCGTCGAACTCGCAGTCGTTCAGCTTGAGCTTGGGCGCGTCCTACGAGGTCGATTTCTGGGGCCGCAATAGAGCGAGTCTCACGGCGGCGGAGGAATCGCTGCGCGCGAGCCAGTACGACCGCGAGACGGTGGCGCTGACCGTCGTGTCGAGCGTCGCGTCGACCTATTTCCAATTGCTGTCGTTGCGCGATCGCATCGCCATCGCAAAGCACAATCTCGAAAACGCGCAAGGGGTTTTGAAAATCACCGAGGCGCGCGTGAACGCGGGCGTTGCCGTGCCGCTGGAACTGGCGCAACAGCGCGCGAACGTCGCCGGCCAAGAGGCGAATATTCCCACGCTCGAACAACAGGAGCGCGAGGCGCGGGCGGCGCTCGCATTGCTGCTGGGACGGCCGGTGCAAGGCTTCGACGTCACGGGTACGACCATCACGGCGCTGAAGGCGCCGATGGTTGCGCCGGGGTTGCCGTCGGAGCTGCTCGCGCGCCGGCCCGACGTGCGCCGCGCAGAGGCGCAGCTTGCGGCGGCGGACGCGAACATCACGGCGGCGCGTGCCGCGTTCTTCCCCTCGATTTCGCTGTCCGGGTCTTTGGGGGCTGCGAGTTCGGCGCTGGCGAGCCTGCTCAACCCGAGCAACATCGCCTATTCGATCGGTGCGTCGCTGCTGCAGACGATCTTCGACGGCGGACAGAACCAGGCGAATTACGATACGTCCGTGGCGCAGCGCCAAGAGACGCTGCTCAACTATCGCGGCGCGGTGATTGCGGCGTTTTCGGATGTGGACGTCGCGCTGGGCGCGGTTTCAAGCCTCGAAGCGCGCGAGAAGGCGAGCCAGGTCCAGGCCGATCAAGCGCAAGAGGCCTATCGCATCGCGGAGATACGCTATCGCGCGGGCGTCGAGGATTTCCTCTCCGTGCTCGACGCGCAGCGGACGCTCTATTCGGCGCAAGATCAATTGGCGCAAGCCAAGCTCGCGCGGCTGCAGGCGAGCGTGACGTTGTTCCGCGTGCTCGGCGGCGGGTGGAGCGACGTCGCAACGCCGAGCGCGACGACGGCTGCGCGCGGTTAGACCTCACGCCGCGACGGTGCGTGCGTCATACGTGTAATTCTCCGTGAAATGTAGGTGGAATTCGTCTATCGGGCAGTCGTCATTCTCCTGAAGGTTGCACGTCTGTATTCGTCTACTGTGGAATTCGACAGTGGAGACGTGCGAATCCTTGCCGCTGTTCCTCCATCGCAACTTTTACGCGCAGCCGTATCGCGGTTTAATCGCTCTCGTTCGGTGGGACTTGGGGGAGGCGATGAGCGGGGAGGCATGGAGCTGTTTTGCGCATTTACCCCCCGGATTGATTGACCCGAGATCCGCATCCCTGACGCTCAACTGGCTTAAGCCGCGACCCACCCATGCCGGGTTCAAGCTGTCGCGCGACGAGGTCGACACCGATCGGTACGAGCGGAACGTGCGCGTTCAGCGCCAAGCGCTGTTTGCGGGCGGGTTCTTGGCCGTGGGGGTGACGGGCCTGCTGCTCGCGAAGCCGGTTTTTGCGCTGACGTTGTTTGAGAGCGACATGTCGGTCTTCCTGACCGTGTGGGCGGGGGTGTCGAGCCTTTTGCTCTCGTTCTTCATCTATGGGCTCGCCGCGATGGCCGCGATGCGCTACCGGCGCGCGGAGCCCAGGCGCACTGCTTTCCTATCGGCTCGCGTCGAGTTCGAGCAAATCGACGCATGGCGCCAGGCGCGCTGCGATCCGAAGTTTTGGAGCGAGCGGCTCAACGAGGCGGCGTTCGAGTTCGAGGCGGCGGAGCTGCTGGCGGGATACCTCAAGACGGGGCAGGTGATGCTGACGCGCACAGTCAGCGACTACGGCGTCGATGTGCTGGCCTGTGCGCCCGCGGGGCGCATCGTCGCGCTGTGCAAGCAGTGGAAGGGGCGCAAGGCCGGCGCGCGCGAGGTGCGCGAGCTTGCGGGATCGAAGGCGTTTTTCGCGGCCGATTTCGGCCTGCTCATCAGTCTCGAAAGTCCGTCCGACGACGGCGGACAGGCCGCCGATTTCGCCGCGTCCCAGAAGCTCGAATTCTGGGACCTCGCCGGGATCGTCGCGGTGGCGCAGCAGCTGCGAACCGGCAACGGCCCTTAGTAACGCAGGCTGAGATCGAAGAGGTTCATCCTGGGAGCGCGGGGTTTGGTGGCGGCGGGGATTACCGAGGGATAGCAAAGCTCGATCTTGCCGTTGCGGCGTTCGGCGTTCCGACTTATGCGCAGTGCGCACTTAGCAAAGCGGGCGGGCGTCTCGCGACCCAGTTCGTCGCATTGTCGTGGGCGTGGGCGAGCTGCAGGCAGGCGAGCTCGGCGTGATTGGGGGCGACGAGTTGGAGGCCGATGGGCAGGCCATTTGCGCCGAAGCCCGCGGGGACGGCCGCCACCGGGCAGCCGGACATGGTGACGGGGATCACGACCTTCATCCATTCGTGATAGGTCGTCATGGCGCGCCCCGCGATTTCTTTCGGCCAGTCGAGGTTCACGTCGAAGGGGAAGAGTTGGGCGGTCGGCAGGACGAAATAGTCGTAGCGCTCGAAGAAGCGGCGCACCGCTTCGGCCCACTGCGTGCGCACCATCGAGGCGGCGCTGATGTCGTAAGCGGTGAGCTTCGCGCCGGATTCGATTTCGAAGATCGCCTCGGGTTTGAGCTGCGCGCGCTTCTTCGGGTCTTTGTAGAAATCGAGGAGGCCGGTGCCGGCTTGCCAGGCGCGCAGCGTCAGGAACGCGCGCCAGACGGCGTCGACGGGGAAGTCGGGCGTGGCTTCTTCGACGATGCAGCCCATGTGTTCGAACGTCTTGAGCGCGGCGCGGCAGGTGTCGAGGACGCCGGGCTCGAAGGGAAGATAGCCGTTGAAGTCGGCGCCCCAGGCGATGCGCGCGCCTTTCATGTCGCGGTCGAGGCGGCTCAAGTCGAGTTTGCCGTCGAGGGAGAGCGGCGCGCGTGCGTCGTAGCCCGCTTGAATTTCGAGCAAGAGCGCGAGGTCGGGGACGTTGCGGGCCATGGGGCCGAGCACGCCCATCGACGGCAGCCAGGCGTCGCGCGTGTTCGACGGCACGCGCCCGAAGCTTGGGCGCAATGCGAAGATGTTGTTCCAGCCGGCGGGGTTGCGCAGGCTGCCGCCGTAGTCGCTGCCGTCGGCGACGGGGAGCATGCGCAAGGCGAGCGCCACCGCGGCACCGCCGCTGCTGCCGCCGGCGCTGCGTGTCTGGTCATAGGCGTTCAGCGTGCGCCCGTGGACGGGGTTGTAGGTGTGCGAGCCCAGGCCGAACTCGGGCGTGTTGGTGCGGCCGATGAAGATCGCGCCGGCTTTACGCATGCGCTCCACCATGATGCTGTCGGCGGGTGCCATGAAGTTACGCAACAGCGGCGAGCCCATGGTCGTGGGCATGTCTTTGACGGGCTCAAGATCCTTGATCGCCTGCGGGAAGCCGTGAAGCGCGCCGCGGTAGAGGCCGCGCGCGATGTCGTCGTCGCGCGCGCGGGCTTCGCTCATCAGCGCGTCGCGCTCGCGCATGTTGACGATCGCGTTCACGTGCGGGTTCAGGCGCGCGATGTGGTCGAGCGTCGCGGTCATCACTTCGGCGCAGGAGATGCGCTTGGTGCGGATCGCTTCGGCGAGCGCCGTCGCGTCCCACATCAAGATGTCGCTCACCATGTTGGCCCAAGGAAACCGTCGAGGATGCGATTGAATTCGGCCGCGCGCTCGAAGTAGGCGGAGTGGCCGGTGTCGGCGATGTGGGCGACGCGGGCGCCGGGCACGGCGCGCGCCACCGCTTCGATCGCGAAGGGTGGGATCAACGGATCTTCGGCGCCGGCAATGAACATGACGGGGCAGGCGATCTCGCGCAGCTCTTCCGGCTTGCGCGTGCGGGCCGCCATCAGGCGGAGGCGCAGCGCCTCCTTGTCGAGGGCGGCGTTCTGATCGTCGATCTGGCGATAGAGAAGGTGGAGCGCCGGTTGCTCGCGGGTCATGCGCTCGCCAGCGGCGGGGTGGATGCCGCGGGCGAAGAGGTCGCCCATGCGCGTCGCGCTGGCGTGGAGCCATTGGTCGTGGCGCGTGCGGTCGGGCTCGGCGACCGCTTGCGGGTCGATGGTGCCCGTCGTGCCGGCGAGGACGATGGCTTTCAGAGCGCGAGGCCGCGTGAGGGCGTATTCGATCGCGCTCCAGCCGCCCATCGATTGCGCGACAATGCGCACCTCGTTCAACTTCAGATGCTCGACGAGCGCTGCGATGTCCGCGCCGTAGTCGGCGGGGTCGGGGCCGCTCGCGATGGGTGAGGACGGCGCGAAGCCGCGATGGGCGAAGGCGATGCAAGTGTAACGCGGCGCGAAATGCGCGACCTGCTGAAACCACGACATGTGATTGCCGCCGAGCCCGTGCGCGAAGACGATCGCGGGACCTGAACCCGTCACCTCATAGAAGATCTTGCAGCCGGGCCGTTCGAGCAGGCCTGTGCGGCGGGTGATGTTCATTGTATTTGAACCGTTCCCGATCTTTTGCGACCGGGAACGGTTGTAGCATTCAGCGTCGCGCGATCAACGGCCCGCGACAATCGTGACGTCGATCTTGATGTCCTTGCCGGCGGCGTCCTTGGCAGGCGTTTGCCACTTGTCGCCGACCTTGTCGCCCATGATGGGTACGCAGCCCTCCTTGTTCGCCTCGAACGGACCGAAGGCGGTGTCGGAGGTAAGGCAGAGCTTATCCTTGTCGACGCGCCACTTGCCCTTCGCGTTGGCAACGGGCTTGCCGGGCTGTTCGATCTTGGCCGTGAACGTGTCGGGCTTGTCGTAGAAGACCTTCGTGGTCGTGCCGTCGGGTGACTTGGCCAGAACCGTGTTGCCGAAGCGGGCGTCCATGCTGCCGGCCCATGCGGCGCCGACGAAAAATGCAGCGGCCGCGGCCGTCGCCAAAATGCGAGTTAGCGTTTTCATTGTTGTTTCCTCCATTAATGATCCCACCAGGGAGGCGCAGGCCCGAAGCCCGCGCGGGCCGGACATTAGCGAACTTGGGGCGGCAAAGCATGAAGGCCAGCGGTTGTATCCGCGGCCCGCATTCGCCTTGATTGCGGGACGGTTTGCCTGAGTCAGCCGGTTTGCGGCCGCGCGTTCTCCGCTTCCTTGCGCCGCCACACGTCGCGCGGGAGGCGGAAGTAGCGCAACTCGACGAAGCCTTCGCCGGAGACCGCGGGTTTGCGGTCGGTGCGTTCGTGGATCCAGCCGTTGCGGTCCATCACCCTGAGGATCGTGTCGTTGGTTGCAAGGACGCTGCAGTGCGCGGCGGTGAGCTCCAGTTCCTCGAAGAAGTAGCGGTACATCACGTCGCTCGACTCCGCGCGGGCGCCCTTGTTGCGCGCTTCGCGTTCGCCGACGAGCACGTTGACCAGAAATTCGCGGCGCTTGGGATCGATGTAGAGCGCGCGGATGCCGACGAGCTGGCCCGTCTCCTTCTCGAAGATGCCCAAGAGATGCGCGGTCGTGCGGTCGAACCTTCGGATATAGGCTTCGATTTCCTCCTGCGAGCGGCTGGAGGGCCGCGCATTCAGGTTGCGCGCGGCGGCCGGGTCCGTCAGCCAGCTTCCCCATGCCGGGGTCGCGTCCGCGAGTTCGACCGTGCGCACGATATAATGCGGCGTCTCGAGCCTGATCGTGCGCGGGTTTGCGGCATCACTTTCCATCGGAGCTTCCTTTCGACGGCCAAGTGTAGTTTCGTCCGGTTCGAGGAAACGCACAACCGGCAATGACCGGCAGAGGCCTTTGATGGACAAGAAGAACTTGGAACGGCTGCGCGCGAAATACGCCGATGCGCCGGCCGATCAGGTGTTCGATCCGGAATTCAAGAAGGTCAACGCGGCGCTGTTCGAGCGGCCGGGGCGGCGCAAGCTGCCTTATGGCGGCATCTCGACCTTCCTCGACGCGCCGGCGAAGGAGGACTTCAACGATCTCGACGTCGCGTTGATCGGCGTGCCGATGGACCTCGGCGTCACGAACAGGCCGGGCGCGCGCTTCGGGCCGCGTGCGGTGCGCGCGATCGAACGAATCGGACCTTACAATCACGTGCTCAAAATCGCGCCGTCGACGATGTGCCGCGTGGCCGACCTCGGCGACGTGCCGTTTCGCGGACGGTTCGATTTGACGAGCGCGCTCGAGGATATCGAGGCGTTCTTCAAAACCGTCGCGCGCGCAGGCGTCAGGCCGCTTGCGGTCGGGGGCGATCACTCGATCACCTATCCGATCCTGAAAGCCTTAGGCGCCGAGCGGCCGGTCGGCATGATCCATTTCGACGCGCATTGCGACACCAGCGGTGCGTTCGACGGCTCCAAGTTCCATCACGGCGGACCGTTCCGGCTTGCGGTGCTCGACGGCGTGCTCGATCCGCAGCGCACGATCCAGATCGGCATCCGCGGCTCTGCCGAATTGCTGTGGGAGTTCTCGTACGATTCCGGCATGACGGTCGTGCACATCGAAGACGTGGCGGAGCGCGGCGTGGCCTGGGTGATCGAAAAGGCGCGCGAGGTGGTGGGCGAAGGGCCGGTCTATGTCTCCTTCGACATCGACGGGCTCGACCCTGCCTTTGCGCCGGGCACGGGCACGCCGGAAGCAGGCGGGCTCACGCCGCGCGAGGCGCAGGCAATTTTGCGCGGGCTCAAAGGCCTTCACATCATCGGCGGTGACGTCGTGGAGGTGGCGCCGCAGTACGATGCGACGACGACGACCGCGATCGCCGGCGCGCAGATGCTGTTTGAGATCTTCTGCCTGATGGCGCTGTCGCCGACGGAGAAATGAGGGGAGAGAAGAGAGGAGCGAGAGCTCTCACTTCTCACCAGCTGCCTGTGTTCGGCATCGACGTCCATGGCTCTCGCGGCGGGAGCGCCTTGCCCTTTTGCAAAAACTCGATCGAGATGTTGTCGGGCGAGCGGACGAACGCCATGCGCCCGTCGCGCGGCGGGCGATTGATGACGACGCCCGCATCCTTCAAGCGCCGGCAGGTTTCGTAGATGTCGTCGACGGCGAAAGCGAGGTGGCCGAAATTGCGACCGCCGGTGTAGTCCTCCGGATCCCAATTGTAGGTGAGTTCGATTTCGGCCTCGGGCGTTTCGGGCGCCGCGACGAAGACCAGCGTGAAGCGGCCGCCCGGGTTTTCCACGCGGCGGGTTTCCTTCAAGCCCAGCTTGTTGACGTAGAAGTCGACCGACGCGTCGAGGTTCGAAACGCGAACCATCGTGTGGAGGTATTTCATGGGAGGGCTCCGGATGGATGTTTCCGCGGACAATACTCAATCTCGCTCTCCCTTCCAAAAGGTGGAAGGGCGAGGGGGAAATTTTGAGGCGCTGAGAGCTGTTCTGTCTTGTCACCTTACGCAATCGTCGTCGTGGTACTCGTCGCACGCGTCGGGGCGCCGCGCTTCAGCCGGAGCCGAGGCCCAGCCAAATCAACACCGGCACCAGCACCGCGATCAGCGCTTCGCCGGCGATGAAGCCGGAGGCGAGCGGGATCATGTAGATCGCGGCCGAGCGCTTGGCGGTCATCATCCACACGGCACCGAACACAGCGCCGACGAAGATCGGCGCGACGGCGGCGAAGGGAATCAACGCACCGAGGCTCAAACCCGTGGGCGACGGGGCGAGCCAACGCAAGCGGGGGCTCTGCTCCATGAGCGCGAAGGCGATGCCGAGAAGGATGGCAACACCCGCCGCGATCAGTGCCGTCGCCGGCAACTTGTCGACGCCGGCCGAAAGCACCTCGGCGAAACCCGCTGCGCGGCGCGCGGTCGGTGCCGCGAGCTGCGCGTTGTCGCCGACGATGCCGTAAGTCGAGACCAAGAGCGGATAGCTCCAGGCGAGCGCCGCCGCGCCGATCGGCGCGCCTATGATCTGGGCGATCGTCATGGCGCGCGGCGTCGAGCCGATCAGGTGACCCGCCTTATAGTCCTGCATCAGGCCTTCGGAGGTCGACGCGATCGTGCCCGTCGTGCTGTTGCCCAAGATGTTGGCGTTGATGTTGCCCGGCGCGATCGCCGCGAAGAGGCCCTGCATGAGGTTGGAGAGCGAGCTGATCGGGCCCCAGTTGGTTTCGCCCAGCGCGCGCAGGCCCACGAGCATCAAGGGCACCGACAGCACGATCATGACGAACGACATCCAGATCGGCAGGCCGAAATAGAGCTCCTGCAGGTAGCAGAGCAGACCGGCGAGCGCGACGACGCCGATGATCACCAGGCTCAGCGGGAATTCGTTGCTCGCGGTTCCGGCGCTCGAGAGTGCGCGAAACGCCTCGATCAGCAGACGCCAGCGCACGGCCAAGATGGTCATGCCGCCGGCCACGATCATGCCGATGGCGGGCCACATGATCCAATAGAGCACCTGTGTGCGCGTCGGGTGATCGGGCAGGATGCCTTCTTGGACGAGGAGATACGGCGCGAGGATCCAGCCGATCGCGCCGCCCGCGAGCAGCCAGAAGCTGATGCGCAAGCCGATGATGAGGCCGCTGCCCACGCTGAGCAAGCTGTAAGAGAAACCGACGCCCATCGCGGCGACGACGAACGACGCGCCCGCAACGCCCAGCGTCAAGTCGCCCGGCGTCCAGCCTTCGGGGATGACTTTGAAAATCTGTGCATCCTCGCGAAACAGCATGAGCAGCGCCGAGGCCACCAATCCGATGCCGAGAATGATCGCTGCGCGCCGCGCCTGGTCCCACTCGAGATCGCCCTTCGCCGTTCCGCGCGGCGGGTCGAGCACTTTCAGCGTTTCGGCCGCGGCCATGCCGTCGGGGTAGGGCAGCTTTTCGTCGACGACGAAGTGGCGGCGCAAAGGCACGGCCAGAAGCACGCCCAAGAGCGAGGCGACGGTCAGCCAGACGAACGTCTGCTCCGGCGTCGGGGCGAGTTGGAAGCTCACGATCTTGGAGGCGCGCAACATGTCGAACGAGGCCAGCACGATGCACATGAACGCGGTCTGCGCGGCGGAGGTGCCCGCCGTTTGCACGATGTTGTTCTGGAAGCGGTCGTAGTTCTTGCGCGCGATCACGCTCAGGATCACGAAACCGAAGAAGGCCGAGACGATCGAAACGTTCGGGCCGAAGCCGAGCTTCAGCACCATGTAGGGATAAGAGAGCCCCATGATCAGGGCGACGATGACGGCCGCGAAGACGGACGCCACCGTCAACTCCGAGCCGCGGGGATGAGCCGCCGCGCCTGTTTCGGATTCCGATGCGCCCGTTACCGGCAATGCTTCAGCCATTTGACCGCTTCCCCTCGTATCGCCACTGCTGCCAAGCAACCCTAGCGAACCCCGATCGACATGGGCAACATTGCCGGGCTCACGATTTCGTTCGAGGTTTAGGTGAACAGCGAGAAGAAGCGCAGCAAGACAGGCAACGCATCTGCAACATGGGTCAAGGGGCAGTGCCTTTGCGGCAACGTGGAATTGGAGATCGGCTTTCCCGCGCGCTGGGCGTGGCACGATCATTCGGGCTCGAGCCGGCGCGCGCACGGCGCGGCTTACGCGACATATGTCGGCAGCTGGCGCTCGCGCTTTCGCGTGACGAAGGGCGAGGCCTCGATCACCCGCTATGACGACAAGGCGTCGGCCGCGGTCAGAAGTTTTTGCGCGCGCTGCGGCACCCCGCTGACCTACGAGCGGCGGCGCTCGCCGACGATGGTGAACATCCCGCGCGCGCTCTTCACCAACCGCACGGGGCGCGAACCGCTCTATCACCTCGCCATCGAAGAGTTGCAGGAGTGGACCTACACGGGCGAGCCGCTCGTGCCGCTCAAGGGATTTCCCGGTGTGGTTTGGACGCGGCCGAGCAGGAGGAAGAGGCGTGTTGAGATCGGCGATTTGCTCTGACTTCAGCCGTCGCCGAGAAAGCCAGCCGCCCTCAGATCCGACGGAAAGCATGGTCCTCTACGAGCGATGAACTCGAGCATTTCTGTCAAACGTTGAAGATTTCTGCGCTCTTCGCACGAGGCCGTGGCGCGCTGACGCGCCGCCGCCTCGTCGAGGAACGCGCGAAGGCGGCGAATGATCGCCTGCTCCTGGTCGCTCCCGGTAACGACGGGCACGCAATCCGGCGACCGGGTCGCGCCTCTGTACTCGAACAAGAATCGATGCCTTGGCTCCTGACCCGAGCGGCCGAATCCATGACGCTGCAGCCACAGCGAATATTCGAGGCCGTCGTCCGTCGTGAACTGCGCGGCATACGATCCGCCGTCCCGGATGAGTTCGGCAAAGGTCAGGGCGTGCAGTTTCATCAAGAGGGTTCCGGCTGGAATATGGGGATAATATACTTATTCTCCCACCGCCCAATTGGGTATGCCACTGGCTGAGCCTACATAGCTCTCTTGCGCGGACTTGTTCCGGTCCAGCGTCTGAAGGCGCGCGAGAAGGCGCTCGGTTCGGAGAAGCCCACGAGGTAGGCCGTCTCGTTCACGGACACTTTTTTGCCGTTCAGGTAGTGCAGCGCCATCTTGTGGCGCAATTCGTCGAGCAGTTTTTCGTAGCTCACGCCTTCGGCTTTCAGTTTGCGATAGAGCGTCGGGCGGCTCGTGCCCATCTTCTCCGCGGTCCGCTCGATGCTTTGCTCGCCCGTGTGCAGGACGGGGATCAACAGGCTCTCGACCCGGGCGCGCGTGGTTTTCGAGCTTTCGAGGCTTTTGAGAAGAGCCTCCGCGCGCTCGCTCAACACGCCAAACACATAGCGGTTTACCGGCGGCTGCCTGAGCGAAAGGAATCCGTCGTCGATCCGCAGCGCGTTCCACTTGCTGGCGAAGACGAGCGGCGCCCGGAAGATGCGATCGTATTCGGCGCGGTAGCCGGGCTCTTCATGGGTGAAGTGAACCGCGAGGGGAAACGGCGTCGATTGGAAATAGGGATTGGAGGCGAACATCGCCCGCGCATTCCCGACGAGCCGTGCGAACTCGGATTCCGTTGCACGCGGATTGCCGATGAAGATGCTGCTCGTGACCTCCATCCAGATTCCATCCTCGTTGCGCACGAGTCGAACCATGTCGGAGGTTTTGCCGCCACCCTCGTCGAACACCAAGCGGCCATAGCGGTTCAGCTGCACGCCGACATCCAACGTCGTTTCGCAGGCTTCGCAGATCAGTCCCACGATCGAGACTTCCTGCATACGAACCGCCTCGCCGAATTGGAGCGCAAGCGCCGGTTCGTTGGTGAGTTCGGCGCCCGCTCTCACCAGCGCCTCATAGCGCGTAAGCGGAATGCGATTGTCCAAATCCTCAAGATCGTGAGCCGAGATTCGCGACAGCTCGAGCAGCTTCTCGCGGGGCGCGCCCTTCGAGACGGCGAAATTCAGCAAGCCCCGTGCATAGCCCGCGCCGACCGTGGGCCCGGCGATCCCGTTTCCTCCGTTGATCCTTGAAGCCATATTTTTGAGCGTTGCGGTCATGTGCCTTGAAACAGCGGCTCGTTACGATTTGCCAGTGTCGGCCGATTTCACCCGGACCGTAGCGCAAGATTGAGGGGCCCATCAAATACGCACCGAACCCTTGCGCACGCCCGTTTGTCTTCGCCCTTGCGGCGGCGGTAACCAAGGCTTTGAATGACCGTTCTTCAAGTCAGTGCGGAGAGCCCCGCGTGGGTCCACCACGCGGCGGACGCGATCTTGTTTCTTCATATCGGCGGCGGCGGTCTCGCGATGGTCGCGGGCGCAACGGCGTTGTTTTCGCGCAAGGGCGAGTTCCTGCATCGCATGGCGGGCCGCGTGTTCTTCGTTTCCCTGCTGGTCGCGGCCGGGATCGGCGGGGCCGTTGCGCCGTTCTTGACGGAGGGTCAGAGGCCCAACACGGTCGCGGGGGTTTTGACGTTCTATCTAATCTTGAGCGCCTGGGTCGCGGTCCGGCGCGATGAAATCGTCGTCGGCCGCTTCGAAATCGCCGGGTTTGCCGTCGCGTTGTTGTCCGCCGCGGCCGGCGTCATCTTCATGCTCCAGGCGGCAAACAGCCCGACGGGCACCGTCGACGGTTCGCCGCCGCAAGCGTTCATCTTCTTCTTGACCGTCGGAGGGTTTGCGGCCGCCTCCGATCTCAAGGTGATCTTGCAGGGCGGGATTTCCGGCGCGCCGCGCATCGCGCGGCATCTCTGGCGCATGTGCACGGGGCTTTTCATCGCGGCAGGCTCCTTCTTCCTCGGCCAGCAGAAGTTCTTTCCTGCGTTCCTGCACGGATCGCCACTACTGTTCGTGCCGGTCTTCCTGCCGCTGGCCCTCATGCTGTTCTGGCTCGTTCGCGTGCGGCTCACGAATTGGTACAACCGCTCGCCGGACGCGACGCCGGTTAGCGCCTAATCTCGAACAGCAGAAGGGTCGTCATGCGAAGAGTTCTGCGCTTCTTGCTATGGTCTGTGTTCGTCGTCGTCGCGTTGGGCGGCGCGCTGTTCGGTTATTTCGTCTACACCCCCGATCCGGAGGTCCCGCGCCTTTCGGGCCAGCTAACCGAAGGCGTGATTGAAAGCGGCGGACTGAAGCGAACCTACCTGACCTACGTGCCGCTTGGGTTGGCGAAAGGGGCGCCGCTTGTGGTGGCGATGCACGGCTCCGGTGAAAACAGCTCCCGAATGCGCATCGCGACCGGCTATGGGTTCGAGCGCCTGGCCGATGAACATGGCTTTGCCGTCGTCTATCCCAATGGGTTCGAGGGCTATTGGAACGCTTGCAATATCGTCGGCGACTACAGCGCGAACAAACTCAATATCGACGACGTCGGATTCCTCACCGCGCTGGTCGACAAGCTCGCGCAGGATATCGGCATCGATCCGGCACGCGTGTTCGCGACCGGCATTTCGCGCGGCGGTCACATGGCGTTTCGCTTGGCGCTTGAAGCGCCGTCGCGTTTTCGCGCCGTCGCCGCGGTCGCCGCAAACGTGCCGACGCCGGAGAACTTCAAATGCAAGTCCACAGGCGCGGGCACGTCTTCCGTCATGATCATGAACGGCACGGAGGATCCGTTGAACCCGTTCGCTGGCGGCGAGGTCCGTCTCTTCGGCTTCATCGCGCGCGGCACGGTCCTGTCGTCTCGGGCGTCAGGGCAATATTTTGCAAACCTCAACGGCATTCCCGGCGCGCCGGCATCAAGCGCCAGCGAAGTCGCCGACGGTGTCCGCGTCGAGCGCGTGTCGTGGCGGAACGACGCCCCCGTCGAGGTCGAACTCGACGCCATCCACGGCGGCGGGCACGCCATCCCTCAGCCCTATTGGCGCTATCCGCGCATCTTGGGTCCGACGCCGAGAGAACCGAACGGACCCGCCGTGATCTGGGCCTTCTTCGAGCGACAGCGCCCGAAATAGCCACGTCCCTAGCGCATGCCCTCCCATAGCTGGCGCTCCCAGGATCGAGGATTTTCCACGATCCGCGAGCTCGCGTCGAAGCGCATCGTCGCGCGGCGGTCGCGGTCGTATTTGGGCCAGCCCGGGTCGCCGTTGGCGGCGAAGGCGATCCAGGCCTTATGCATGGCGTCGGCTAGAGGTTGCGGTGGCGCGGGGCCGAGAAGCGGGCCCACCATTTGGTCCGCGCCTTTGTCGAGCGTGTCGAACACGAAGGGAATCTCGAGCGCGTGGCATGCGCCCATGAGGCCGCCGGCCGCAGGCGAAGGCCAAGCGAACTCGTACATGTAGGTCGATGCCGCGGCGCCTAGGCGCGCCTCGGCCAAGCGGATCGCGGGCATGCGGCACCACCAATCGGTCTCGACGGCGGCGAGCACGTCAAAGGGACTCGCGCCCGGCGACTGCACGCGATAAGCGTCGAGCGCTTTCGCGGGCTCCAGTCCGTATGCCGCCAGACACTTGAATCCGTGGGTTGCGACGGGGCCGGTCAAGATCTCGTCGCTGACGCCCATGAGGCCGTTGGCAACGACGAACAGCTTCCAGTCTTCCGTGTTCGAGCCGGCGATGACGTCGACATGCGCGCTCGCGCCGGCGGCGATGCGGTCGATGGGACGCGCGGGCACGATCTTGCCGTCGACGACCGTGTGAAACGGCATCGAGGTGGCGACGACTTCATCGCCCCAGCGCGCCGGATCGGGCTGCGCAAGAATGTCGGCCTTGAATTCAGTCTGCGCCGCGAGCAGGCGCGCGGGCGGAACGGACGCGAAGGCGTCGCGCGTGAGCTCGACGCCGAGCTTGTCGGCGAAGGCGCGCGCGATCTTGCGTGCCGTCGCGACCGACATCACGGTTGAGGGTCCGCCGCTTTCAAGGATCGCGCGGCGGAACAGACCTTGCGCACGCGGTATGGCAAGCAGCGCGCCGATGCTCATCGCGCCCGCCGACTCGCCGAAGATGGTGACGTTGGCAGGATCGCCGCCGAAGGCCGCAATATTGTCGCGCACCCAGGTCAAGGCCGCGACTTGATCGAGCAGGCCGAGATTGGCCGCGCCCTCGCCGAGATAGAGAAAGCCCTCGGCGCCGACACGGTAGTTGATGGTCACGCACACGACGCCGTCGCGGGCGAAGCGGCTGCCGTCGTAGCTCGCGCCCGATCCGACCTCGAACATGCCGCCAGGAATCCACACCATGACAGGCAGCCTGGCCGCCCCCAACGCCTTCGACCAGATGTTGAGGTTGAGGCAGTCGTCGCCGACGGCCGAGGGGTCGGGGACCATCGCCGCGATCTCCGGCGGCGCCGACGGCTGCAGCGGCTTCGCGCCGAAGGCGAGGGCGTCGCGCACGCCGCTCCAGGCCTCGACCGGCTGCGGCGGCCCGAAGCGATTGCGGCCGACAGGCGGCGCCGCGAAGGGCACGCCCTTGAAAATGTGCACGCCGTCGATGACGGCACCTTTGACCGCGCCCCGGCGCGTTTGAACGATTGTATCCATGGGCGAACCCGTAGCGTGAACGCGCGCGACGACACGGTCGCGTCCACACGACTAGTATGCCGTCGCGGCCGAGCGATTGACGTAGATCAGTTCGTTGGAGCGAGCAACGTTGAAGCAGTAGGAGGGGCGCATGACGACGTGTGGGCGCAGGATCGTGCGGGAGCGGCCGGCAGCGGATTGCTACAAGTGGATGTCGTCGCTGCGTTGTTTGCACTCGAACGGCACCTTTTCGTCGGTGAACGTGTAGGTCTTGAGCCCCAAGAAGTTCCAGTGGCACTCCGAAATCTGGATCTTGTCGTCCCACGTGCTTCCGGACCACTCGCCGTGAACGGGATGCGCGGCATCGGGGTCCGAGCCCTTCAACGCCGTCGAGCACCTCTCGTCCGGCGCCAGCGTGCACACCGTTTCGCCGTCGACGCTCACGGTGACGGTGTTCGAGCTCGAAGTGATGAAGAGAACGCCGGCTTGTTCGGCCGGGTAGTCCTCGGCGAACGCCGGACCGGCGGCGTCGGCGAAAACGATCGCCGCGGCGCAAATGAGATTGCGTTTGAACGACATCGGCGAACTCCCGTTTTGGAGCTGAGCATTCACGGGCGCCCAGACGCCGCTTTGGTTTGGCCTCTGTCCGACCACACGACGAGACCGCCGAGCACGATCGCGACGAGGAGGAGCGCGGGCACGTCGCCGACCAAGTGACCGCGATGCTCGGCGGGCATCGATTGCACCGCCATGATGCCGGCGTGCACGACGCTCGAGCACACGGTGAACCAGATCAGGCTGCGATGCGCCTCAGGGTTTCGCGACGCCATCAGCAGGAAGACGCCGAGCGTCGCGTAGATCCCGATGATCATCATGAAATACTGCGAGTCGTAAGGTGCGCCCTCGTGCCATACCCAGCCGGACGGCCACACCAGCGCCGCCGGATAGACGAGCAGAAAGATCACGCCGAATACGGCCAACGCGATTTGCAGGAGCCTGTGGGGAGACATCATAAGGGTTTCCTCCTTCGGTCGTCAGGGCGGCGCGCCTCGTCGCGCGAAGCTTGGGCGCCCGGCGATTCCGCAACTAGACGCCGCGGGCGGGGATTTCGCAATGATTCGGCTGCGCGCGGGCGTAGGGCCAGCGGCCGCCGATGCGGAAACGCTCTCGCTTCGCTGTAACGATCCGGGCAAGGGCGACAAGGATTCGCTGCCCGAGTATTTCGTCGTGGATCTGGCGCGCAACGCCGTCACCTACAACCGAAGCGACGGGCAGTCCTACACCCAAATTTCGCCGGCCATCGACTTCGACAAAGGCAACGGCGAGCGCGTGCATATCGACCGCGGTACCGGCGTGCTGACCACGTCCAGCCCCGGCAACAGCTACAGCCTTGCGTGCCACAAGGTAGAAGGATTCTGAACGGCGGCAGAGCGCGGGGAATAGATATTGAACTGCGTGCCACCGAATTTCAAATCCTTCGACGGCAAGCTGGCCGTCGTGCGGTCGCTTATGCGGTGATTTGGGTCTCGGCGGCAAACAGCGTGTCGATCATCGGGCAACCTTCGTGGCGCGGCGCGTCGCATTGCGCGATCATCTGCGCCAGCCATTCTTCCACGCGCGCAAGGTCGGCCATCTTTTCGCGCACGGAGCGGACCTGCGCCGCGGCGATCGACTTGACGCGCGCGCACGCCTCGCCGCCGGTGGTCGAAAGGGAAACCAGGGTCGCCACTTCCTTCAGACTGAATCCGAGATTGCGGCAGCGGCGAATGAATTTGATCTGCCGGACCTCATCCTCGCCGTAGCTGCGCCGCCCGTTGCGGGCGCGCGGGGGCGCGGACACGAGACCGATGCGCTCGTAGTACCGGATGGTTTCGACGCTGCAGCCCGCGCGTTTCGCGGCAATTCCGATCGTGGCCATAAGCGAGGGACCCCTTGAACCCGTACCTGCTACGGGATGCATAGTATTGCCTGACGGGGCGCGAATGAATGTCTGACGGAAAAATGATCGACGGGGCGAGCGCGCGGCG
>JBGOVA010000083.1:0-17402 GCA_041477875.1 Micropepsaceae bacterium
AAGGCGCGCGAAATCGCCGAAGAGAAAGAGGCGGTGGCGCAGTACGGCTCGTCCGATTCGGGCGCCTCGCTCGGCGACATTCTGGGCGCGGCCCTTCGGAAAAAGCAGGAAAAGCCCGAAGAGAAGTAACCACGAACAAGCGTTTGCATGCGCGAAGGGGCGGCCGAAAGGTCGCCCCTTTCGCCGTTCCGGTGCAAATATCCCTTATTTTAGAAGAGCTTGGAGCCCCTCGCGCCTTGACGTGGGGGAACACCCTTGGCAGCCTTCGCCCGTGGATAGAGTCGATGGGCCGCATTCGAAAAGCCCAAGGACTCCCTGCGAGGGACACGGCGCATCGATGATCAAATCGGAACTGGTCCAAAAGCTGGCGGAACAGAACCCGCATTTGTATCAACGCGACATAGAGAAGATCGTGGCCACCATCTTCGGCGAAATCGCCAAGGCCTTGGCCAAGGGCGATCGTGTCGAGCTCCGAGGCTTCGGTGCTTTCTCCGTGAAGTCGCGTCCCGCGCGCACCGGCCGCAATCCGCGCACCGGTGAAAGCGTGCACGTGGCGCCCAAGCACGTGCCCTTCTTCAAGACCGGCAAAGAGCTGCGCGACCGTCTGAACACGGACAAGTAGCCCTGGGACCGCGGGCGTCTCGCCCGCTCTTCTTGCTTTCGTGCCAAATCAAGAGCGGGCAAGATGCCCGCGGTTCCAGGAATCAAGCGAGCAACGCCCATGACCAGCCTCGTCCGCACGCTCTTCTTTTGGTTCTTGGCAATAGGAACGGCCGTCATCGCCGTCGCCAATCGCACCTACGTGCCCCTGAGCTTCGACCCGTTCAATTCGCTGTCGCCTGCGATCGTCTTCGATGTGCGCCAATTCTGGATCATCTTGGGCGCCGTCCTGATCGGCATCGTGCTCGGCGGCTGGTCGAGCTGGCTCGCGCAAGCGCCCTTGCGCCAGGCGCTGCGCGAAAACGAAGACAAGATCCGCCGCCTCGAACGCGAGATCGAAGTCCAGCAGGCGATCATCGTGAAGCCGACGGGCAGCCGCGCGATGGAATTGCACGTCGCCTAAGACGATAGACTGGCGATAGCCCGGCAATAGACTTACGCCGGCGCCGGCCTATGTTCCTCCAATCGAAAGAGGAGCGCCCCCATGCCCGTCAGCAAGGCCAAGGCCGAATGGAAAGGGAACCTGCGCGAAGGGACCGGTCGCATCGCCTTCGCGAGCGGCCTTTTCGAGGGCCCTTACAGCTTCAAGGTCCGCACCGAAGGCGGCGCCAGCGAGACGACGCCCGAGGAACTGATCGGCGCCGCCCACGCCGCCTGCTTCTCGATGGCCTTGTCCGCCCAACTCACGACGAACAAGACGCCGCCCACCTACATCCGCACCGAAGCCGCCGTGCATCTTGCGGTCGGCCAAGGCGGCCTCTCGATCAACCGCATCGACCTCGTGACGCACGGCAAGGTCCCCGGCATCGACGCCGCCAAGTTCGCCGAACTCGCGAAAGCGGCGAAGGAAGGCTGCCCGGTCTCGAAAGCGCTCGCCGCCGTCGATATCCGGCTGGAAGCGACGCTCGACACGTAAGCATCGGCTGGACACGCGTGATTCACCATGCGCCGTTGCCACCGCTCACGGCGCTCCCTATAAGCGCGCCGTCATGGGCATTGCCGTCAAAATCTGCGGTATCAGAACGGCCGAAGCGGTCGATGCGGCGGCGCGCGCCGGCGCGACGCATGTGGGCTTCGTGTTCTTCAAGGAGAGCCCGCGCTTCATCGCGGCCGACCGCGCCTACGAACTTGCATCCCGCGTGCCGGCGCTCAAGCCCGTCGCGCTGACCGTCGACGCCGACGACGCCACGCTCGATGAGATCGTGGCCAAGGCCCACCCGCGCACCCTCCAGCTCCACGGCACCGAGACCCCGGCGCGGGTGCGCGAGATCAAGGCCCGCTATCGCCTGCCGGTGATGAAGGCGATCGCCATCGCCGCGCCGGGCGACGTGACGCGCGCGCACGACTATGAGGACGCCGCCGACATCCTGCTCTTCGACGCCAAGCCCGCGACCCTGCCCGGCGGCAACGGCCTCGCCTTTGATTGGCAACTCGTTGCCGGCGAAAAATGGCGCAAGCCGTGGATGCTCTCGGGTGGCCTCAATCCCGGCAACGTCGCCGAAGCCATCCGCGCGACGCATGCGCAGGGTGTCGACGTCTCGTCCGGCGTCGAGAAATCGCGCGGCGAAAAAGACGTGACGTTGATCGAGCGCTTCATTGCGAACGCGCGCGCCGCGATGGCGGAACAGAGCTCATGAGCCAAGCAAGACCCAACTCCTTCCGCGTCGGCGCCGATGCGAACGGGCATTTCGGCATCTTCGGCGGACGCTATGTCGCCGAGACGTTGATGCCGCTGATCCTCGACCTCGAACGCGCGTATGAAGAGGCGAAGAAAGATCCGACCTTCCAAGCCGAACTCGACAGCTTCCTCGAGCACTATGTCGGCCGCCCCTCGCCGCTCTATTTCGCCGAGCGTCTGACCGCGCATTTCAGCGGTCCGAAAATCTACTTCAAGCGCGACGAGCTCAATCACACGGGCGCGCACAAGATCAACAACTGCATGGGCCAGATCCTGCTTGCCCGCCGCATGGGCAAGACGCGCATCATCGCCGAGACCGGCGCGGGCCAGCACGGCGTCGCGACGGCGACCGTGGCCGCGCGCTTCGGCCTGCCCTGCGTGGTCTACATGGGCGAGATCGACATGGAACGCCAAAAGCCCAACGTCTTCCGCATGAAGCTGTTGGGTGCGGAAGTCGTGCCCGTGAAATCGGGCTCGCGCACGCTCAAGGACGCGATGAACGAAGCGCTGCGCGATTGGGTCGCCAACGTCGAGTCGACTTTCTACATCATCGGCACGGTCGCAGGCCCTCATCCCTATCCCGCGATGGTGCGCGACTTCCAATCGGTGATCGGCAACGAAGCCAAGGCGCAGATGATGAAAGCCGAAGGCCGCCTGCCCGATGCCGCTGTCGCCTGCATCGGCGGCGGTTCGAACGCGATGGGCTTGTTCTATCCGTTCCTCGACGATCCCGAAGTCGCCCTCTACGGCGTCGAAGCCGCCGGCCACGGCCTCGAAACCGGCCAGCACGCAGCCTCTCTTGCCGGCGGCCGCCCCGGTGTGCTGCACGGCAATCGCACCTATCTGCTGCAAGACGACGACGGTCAGATCATCGAGGCGCATTCGATCTCCGCCGGCCTCGACTATCCCGGCATCGGGCCGGAGCATGCCTGGCTCCACGACATGAAGCGCGTGAACTACGTTTCCGCGACCGACAAGGAGGCGCTCGACGCCTTTCAGCTTTGCGCCAAGCAAGAAGGCATCATCCCAGCACTGGAGCCCGCGCACGCGCTCGCCTTCACAGGCAAGCTCGCGAAGCAGATGCCACGCGACAAAATCATCCTGATGAACATGTGCGGCCGCGGCGACAAGGACATCTTCGCGGTGGCCGAGCATCTGGGATCGAAGCTGTGAGCCGCATCGCCACCCGATTCGCGGAATTGAAGAAACAGAACCGCGCCGGCTTCGTCGCCTTCATCTCGGCCGGCGACCCGAACCTCGAAACGTCGCTCGAAATCCTCAAGGGCCTGCCCAAGGCGGGCGCCGACCTGATCGAACTCGGCATGCCCTTCACCGACCCGATGGCCGAAGGCCCGGCGATCCAGGCATCGTCGCTACGCGCCCTGAAGGCAGGCCAGACGATGGCCAAGACCCTCGCGATGGTCCGCAGTTTCCGCGAGGGTGACGCGGCGACCCCGATCGTCCTCATGGGCTATTACAATCCGATCTATTCCTACGGCGTCGAGAAGTTCGCCCGCGACGCCCATGCCGCCGGTGTCGACGGCCTCATCATCGTCGACCTGCCGCCCGAGGAGGACCACGAACTGCGCGGCCCAGCCAAGGCCGCAGGCCTCGACCTCATCCGTCTTGCCACCCCGACGACGGACGCCCGCCGCCTGCCCGCCGTGCTCGATGGCGCGACGGGCTTCCTCTATTACGTCTCGATCATGGGGGTGACCGGGACCAAGAGCATCGACCCGGCGGAAATGTCAGCTCACTTGAAACGCATCAAAGGGTCCACATCTCTACCCGTCGCGGTCGGGTTCGGCATCAAAACCGAGCACGATGCCAAGGAAGTCGGCAGGGTCGCGGATGCAGCCGCTGTAGGTTCTGCACTTGTCGCAGAAATTAGCCGTTTCGTAGGCGCAAACGGCAAAACCTCGCCAGGGGCCGCCCAAGCTGTGCTAAGCTTGGCCCATCGACTCGCAGACGCGGCGCATCGCGCCCGCCTGTAGAATCCCTAGCTTGGTCGTCCATGGTTAACAGTTGGTAAGCGGTCAGGGTATGAACTGGATCACCAACTTCGTCCGCCCAAAGATCAAATCGCTCTGGAGCGCGAAGCCTGAAACGCCGGACAATCTCTGGCGCAAGTGCCCGTCCTGCGGCGGCATGATCTTCCACCGCGATCTCGACGCGGCGAAGTTCGTCTGCATGCACTGCGACCATCACCTGAAGATCGGCGCCGCCGCGCGCATGAAGCATTTGTTCGACGACGCGGCGTGGGAAGACATCGATCTGCCCGAAGTGCCGATCGACCCGCTGAAGTTCCGCGACGAGAAGCGCTACGCCGACCGTTTGCGTGAAGCCCGCGCGAAGACCGGCGAACTCGACGCGCTGCAGGCCGCACGCGGCACCATCGCCGGCGTGCGCACGACCGTCGCCATCCAATCCTTCGACTTCATGGGCGGCTCGCTCGGCATGGCGGTCGGCGAAGGCCTCGTCGCCTCGATGCGCGCGGCCATCGAACACAACACGCCCTACGTTCTGTTCACGGCCTCCGGCGGCGCGCGCATGCAGGAAGGCATCCTGTCGTTGATGCAGATGCCGCGCGTGACCATCGCGATCCAGATGCTGCGCGAAGCGGGCCTGCCCTACATCGTCTTCCACACCGACCCCACGACCGGCGGCGTGACCGCGTCCTACGCGATGCTGGGCGACATCCATATGGCCGAGCCCGGCGCCTTGATCGGCTTCGCGGGCCCGCGCGTGATCGAGAACACGATCCGCGAGAAACTGCCCGAAGGCTTCCAGCGCGCCGAATATCTCACCGAGCACGGCATGGTCGACATGGTCGTCCATCGCCACAAGATGCGCGAGACCGTGGGCCGCGTGCTCAAACTCTTGACCCGCAAACCCTCGCGCGCCGTTTCGGTCAGGCCCGCGCATGAGATCGGCCCCTATGCGGTGCCGATGCTGCAAGCCGTGCAGTCGCAGCCCCGGGATCAGGCGAGTCCGACCCAAACAATGGCATGAGCGACCCGTCGAGCGGCGCGCTGGCGAGCGACGAGATTCTCGCGCGCCTGACGGCGCTTCATCCCAAAGTCATCGACCTTTCGTTGGGCCGAATCGAGCGCCTGCTGGCGAAACTCGGCCACCCGGAGCGCCGCCTGCCGCCGGTCATTCACGTCGCCGGCACGAACGGAAAGGGTTCGACCTGCGCTTTCATCCGCTCGATGCTCGAAGCTGCTGGCCTGCGCGTCCACGCCTACACCTCGCCCCATCTCGTGCGCTTTCACGAACGCATCCGCTTGAGCGGCAAGCTGATCGACGAAGACGAATTGGCCGCCCTGCTCGAAGAGTGCGAACGCACCAACGGCGGCGACCCGATCACCTTTTTCGAGATCACGACGGCCGCGGCTTTCCTCGCCTTCACGCGCCACAAGGCAGATGCAGTCATCCTCGAGGTCGGCTTGGGCGGACGCCTCGATGCCACGAACCTGATCGAACGCCCGGCGGTCACCGTGATCACGCCGATCGATCTCGACCACCAGCATTATCTGGGCGCGACCATCAAAACGATCGCCGCCGAAAAAGCCGGCATCATGAAACGCGGCGTGCCCTGCATCATGGGCCCGCAATCCGACGAGGCGCGCGAGACTCTGGAAACCCACGCCTCCGCCCTCGACGTGCCGCTGTCGATCTGGGGCCAGGACTTCATGGCCCACGAGGAACACCGCCGTATGGTGTTCCAGGACGAAGACGGCCTTCTTGACCTGCCGATGCCACGCTTGGCCGGCGCACATCAGATCGTGAACGCCGCAATCGCGATTGCAGCCCTGCGCAAGGCTGTCGGCTTCGAGATTCCCGATCGCGCCTTCGAAGACGGCCTGATGACCGTCGAGTGGCCGGGCCGGCTGCAAAAGCTGACCCGCGGCCCCCTCGTCGCCGCAGCGCCGAATGGCGCCGAAGTCTGGCTCGACGGCGCGCACAATCCCCACGCCGCCCGCGCGCTGGCTCACGCCATCGCCGACCTCGAGGAAAGCAATCCGCGCCCGCTCTACCTCGTGTGCGGTATGCTGCAAACGAAGGACCCGCGCGGTTTCTTCACCGCCTTCCGCGGCCTTGCCAAGCACGTGACGACGGTCGAAATCCCCGGCGACGCCGCAAGCCTCGGCGCAGGCCAACTCTACGACGCAGCCCGCGCGGAGGGCCTCGAAGCCCATCCCGCGCAATCGATCGAGGATGCCCTCCTGCAAATCGAAGCGCGCGCCGCAATGACAAAATCAAAAACCCCGCCGCGCATTCTCATTTGCGGCTCATTGCACCTCGCGGGCGCCGTGCTGCGCGAGAACGGCTAGGACTGTTGTTCGATCGCTCGCGTTTGCCGTAGCATCGATGCTGACGAACTGACAACTAGGGGCATTCCGTGTTCAAACCGCTGTTCGTGGCGAGCTTTTCCGCCGTGCTGTTGCTCGCGGCTCTACCTGCCCACGCGGCCAACGCGCTGGCCGGAAGCTGGACGATCGAGCGTGCCGAGCCTGCGCCCTGGGTCGAGGCGACGTTCAAGCCCGATCAGAACGAGGTCGCTTCTTATGTCGGCAAGACCGTGAAGTTCCAGGCGCACGGCATCGAAGCGCCGGCTCTCCTCGCCTGTCCCGATCCCAACTATGAGATGAAGGACTACGCGGGCGATATGATCTTTCAGGGCGGGCTCGGCGAATTCTTCAAGGACGCGAGCAAGGCCGAGGATGCCGCGACGAAGCTCGGCTTCAAATCGCGCCCCATCAAGACGCTGGAAACCGGTTGCGAGCACGAATTCGACTTCCACATGGCCGACCACGACCACGCGGCCTTCGCGCTCGACAACATGATCTATTGGCTGAAACGAACGCAGAAATAACAAAGAAAGAAGATTGAAACACCAAGATCACCAAGATGCTCAGCCTTTCGCTCGAGCCGAGGTGACGTCACCCGCCACACTTGGGCGCTTCGCGCCCAGACGATTTCAATTCAAGCGCCATCGGTGCCGGACCGCCGCAAGCATCTTGGTGATCTTGGTGTTTCAATCTCTCTTGACCACGCGTGAGACACGCGCGGCGATCAGATCGACTGAGCGATCCACTCTTTGATCTTCTGCTTGGGCATTGCGCCGCTGCGCGATGCCGCGACTTCGCCGTCCTTGAAGATCATCATCGTGGGAAAGCCGCGCACGCCGTATTTGTTCGCGATATTCGGGCTCGTCTCGGCGTTCACCTTCGCGATGACGATCTTGTCGACGAGTTCCACAGACAGCTCGTCGAGCGACACGGCGAGCGGTTTGCACGGCGCGCACCATTCCGTCCAGAAGTCGACGAGGACCGGCTTTGACGACGCCAGCACGTCACGCTGAAACGTCGCGTCGCTCACATTGACGCTCATGAGAACCCCTCGAATCGCTGAGATGGACTTGATGCCTAGCGATGTCAGAAGGGACCTAGATCGTCGAGTCGATCCACTCTTTGATTTTCTGCTTGGGCATCGCGCCGATTTTTGTCGCGGCGACCTGGCCGTCCTTGAAAATCATGAGGGTCGGAATGCCCTTCACGCCGTATTTCACCGGCACCGTCGGGTTTTCGTCCACATTCAATTTAGCGACTGTGATCTTTGTGCCGAGTTCGCTGGAAAGCTCCTCCAGCGCCGGTCCGATCTGCCGGCATGGCCCGCACCATTCCGCCCAGAAGTCGACGAGAACCGGCTTCGACGAGCCGAGCACGTCCTTCTCGAAACTCGCATCCGTTACCTTCGCGGCCATTGTCTTGTCCTTGTTTCACGAGGCCTCGCGGGGAAATCCCGCACGCCCGTTCAATAGCTGTTGAACTGAAATCTAAGAAGCGCCGGGAAGGGGGTCAAGCGCGCGCCCGGCCTCCTCGAGAAGCTTTGACGGCAGAACCGTCAGTCGCGGCTCGGCCGTCCAGAGAATCCCGCAGTTAACGGTCCGCCCCTCGAACATGCGGGCAACGGCAACACGATAAAGTGCGAGCTGCATCACATAGGAACGCGCGACTGCAGCATCGCCTTTCGGCACCACCCGGTCGGTCTTGAACTCGACGATCAGCACATCGCGCTCGCCGACGATGACGCGGTCGAGCCGCGCCGCAAGATCGACCGTCGCGCCCTGCCACTCGACGAGTCCTCTGAGCGGCACCTCGCCATAAGAACCCTCGCCGAACACATGCGCCAGCAACAGGTCGCGCCGCACGCGCAACGCTTCGGCCGCCGTCGACTGCGCCATCGCGGCATCGGGCAGGCCCGCGGACGCCGTCTGAAGCGCGATGCGCCCCCAACTCTCCGGCGGCGCCGCGCCGAGCTGCTCCAGTATCCGGTGGATCACGCGCCCGCGTTCCAACGCGTTCGCCGCAACGGTGGCATCGCCCGAGCCTGCAGCCGCGCGTGTTCGAGGCGAGATCAACGAAGGCGCGACATGCCGCAGCACGGGTTCTTCCCCCGCCGAAACTCTCACCCAGTCGGGAAGTGCAGCCGACGCAGCGCCAAGCTGCGCGCCCGCGACAGCCCCGGCCCTGTCCGGCACCTCGCCGAAGCGCTTGATTGTGCCACCGCGCCGATCGTCTTCATCCGTCGCGCCAAGCACCCCCATCGCGCGCGACACGAGGTCGTACCAACATTGTTGCTCGCGCCCGCGCTCGCCTTCATAGCCGCAAATATAGAGTCGATCGCGTGCCCGCGTCAGCGCAACGTAAAGCAGGCGCCGATACTCGCGCATCCGCTCGTCGCGCCCCGCTGTGCGTGCCGCGGCGCGAACAGGATCGTCTCGATCGGGATCGATCTTCCACAGCGGCGCATCGCCCGCCTGCAGCAAATCCTTGTCGTGCCGCCCGTGGCGCGGCGTCGTGCACGTATCGGGCAGAATGACCACCGCCGCCTCGAGTCCCTTGGCCGCATGCACCGTCATCACGCGCACCGCGCCCTCGCCGCGATCCTGATCGCGCTTGATCTCGGTCTGCGCGTCCTCGATCGAATGCAGGAAGCCTTCGAGCGAGGGCGTGTGCGCGCGCCCATAGTCGAGCGCGGCATTCATGAATTCCTCGACCGGATCGGCGGCATCGAGCCCCAGCCGCGCCAGGACTTTCGTCCACCCGCCAAGCTCGCACAGCACACTCGAATAAAACTCGTAGGGCTGCAACAAATCCGCCTGATCCCAGACGCGATCGAGAAACGCAAAACACGACGCGAAGCGCGGGTCGCCCGCCCGTTCGCGCAGCTGAAACCACAAGGGCTGCTTGCGTTCGTAAGCCAGATCGAACAGCGCCTCCTCGTCGAGACCGCAAAGCGGGCTCTTGAGAACGGTCGCGAGCGTCAGGTCGTCGCGCGGCATCAGCACGAACCGCCCCAGCGCGATCAAATCCTTCACGGCGATATGTTCGGCAAGCTTTAGTCGATCGGCGCCGGCGACAGCGATACCGCGGCGCTTGAGTTGGCGAATGATTTCTTCCGCAAGCAGATTGCGCCGGCGCACGAGCACCATCACGTCGCCCGCGGTCATCGTCCGCACAGCTTTGCGCTCTTTATCGAAGACGACCTCGCCGTCGCTGAGCCATTGCCCGATGCGTTCGGCAATCGTTTGCGCCAGCGTAACGGACGGATGCTCCGCGCTCACCCGGTCGCGCGGCGCGTCCCAGGCCTCGGGCTCGGGCACATCGGGCGGCTTGACCGTCGGCCACAACTCGACGAGGCCCGCGATGTCGGCGCGCACCGCTTCGTGCGAGGTCGCCACCTCGTCGATCATCACGCCATCGCTCGCGGTTGGATCGGCGAAGACCTCGTCGACCAGCTGAAGAATACGCGGCGCCGAGCGAAACGATTGCGTCAGCCCGACCAATTCGAATTCGGCGCGCGCACCCTGCGCCTGCTCGCTGATGAGCGTGCGCGTCTCGATGAACGAGGCGGGCCTCGCGCCCTGGAACGACATGATCGATTGCTTGACGTCGCCCACGGCAAAGACCGTGCGCTGGCGCGCCCCGCGCCGCCGCTCGGCCCCGAGCCCCGCAAAGAACTCGTCGGCGATCGCGGTGATGATCTTCCATTGCGCCGGGCTCGTATCTTGCGCCTCGTCGACCAGGATATGATCGATGCCGCCGTCGAGCTTGTAGAGAATCCACGCGGCCCCGGGCCGCTCGAACAGCGACACGGCCCGCGCAATCAAATCGTCGTAGTCGAGCATCGCCCGCCGGTTCTTGATCTCGCGATAGGCATCGAGCACCGCATTCGCAACGCGCAGCAAATGGGAAGAATGGCGCGCCACGAAGAGCGCGTTGAACCGCGCACGCACCGCCAGCGCGCTCTGCGCCTGGCGCTCGAGGATATCGGCGATCGAAGGATCGAACGCCAGCGCGGTTTTCGTCGCCAGCCGCGCGCGCACTTCGCCCTCTTGCGTCAGCAACTCCTTCGCCAGAGCTTCGAACGACGCCCGGTCGCGCTGGTCGGCAAACCGCGCAAAGGCGGCGGCTCGCGCCCTGTCCGTCGACGAACCGCGATTGAGCGCGGCGGCGATGCGACTCAGATCCCCCGGATCAAATGCGCCGGCCACATCTTCAATGACGGTCCGCTCGCTCGCGCGGGGCTCGAGCCCGACCGTATCCCAAAGCCTGTCTTCAAGCGTCGGCTTCACGATCGACAGAAAGGGCATGACCCAATTGCGCTCGCCCGTGATGCCGCGCATCAAGACGTCGAAACGTTCCTCGCCGGCATACTCGGTCAGCGCCGACAGCGCATCCGCCAGCGTCGCGTCGCTTTGCGCCGCACTGCGCAGGACCGTTTCCTTCGCATCCTCCAGCAACTCCTCGGTCGAACGCTCGTCGAGCACCGAGAATTGCGGCACGACACCCGCCTCAAGCGGAAAGCGCTTCAACAACCGTTCACAGAAGGCGTGAATGGTTTGGATGCGCAAGCCGCCGGGCGATTCCAATGCTTCGGCAAATAGCCGTCGTGCCCGTTCCCTGAGTTCCGGCGAAGCCTCGATGCCCGTCAAGCGTTCGAGTTCGCCCGCCAATGCTTGATCGGAAATCAGCGTCCATTCGCCGAGCCGCTTGAACAGCCGCGTCGACATTTCCGCCGCCGCCGCGCGCGTGAACGTCAAGCACAAAAGGCGGTCGGGCGCACTCCCGCTCAAAAGAAGGCGCGCGATGCGGTCGACGAGCACATGCGTCTTGCCGGAGCCCGCGTTCGCCGCCACCCACGCCGAATAGCTCGGGTCCGTGGCGATACGTTGGTTGCGGAACGCCTCGTTCATTCCTCGACCCCCAGCGACGACCATTCGCGCACGCGTGCCAGATGATCGTAGTCGCCCTCGAACCGCTCGAGCAGGACGCGCGGCTTCGAGAGATAAGGCATGGTCGGGTCATCGAACGCGGCCACAAAGCGCGCCAACCCCGCCTTCGCGCGCGCGGCTTCGCCATCGGGCGTCTGGTCGGTCAGCTCAACCGCCTTTTCCTCGCCGGCGACCGCGCCGCCGCGAAGCGCCACGTAAAGCAGTTCCACGACCGACCGCACCGTGACGCCCGGAAAGCCGCCGTCGAGCGCAATCGCCGCTTCGAGCGTCAGCTGAGGACTAAGGCCCGAGATAACCTGCTTTGAAGACGGCGGCGACCCCGTCTTGTAGTCGGCGACGACAATCAAATCGTCGGGCAGTACCTCGATGCGGTCGGCTTTCGCGGTCAGCGTGAAGACGCCGGCCGGCGCCTGCAACGTCATCTCGCCTTGCTGCTCGGCCAAGATGCGAACCGCCTGTGCCCGCCGCCCGCGCTCGAACTCCAGGAACCACCGCGCGATGCGTTCGTAGCGCGGCCACCAAAAGCCGCGCACGCCCGGCCGGTCGAGCATCGCCCCGAACCCTTCGACCCCGCACGCCCGCAGAGCATCGAGGGCCTCCACATCCTCGGGAAGTTCCGCCGGATAGCGCCGCACGAAGCGCTCGAGTGCATCATGAATCGCTTGGCCCCGCTCCGGCGCCGCCGGCGTCGCGTCGATCGGATCGAGCGGCTTGAGCCTGAGGATCCGCTTTGCGTAGAGCGCGTAAGGATCGCGCACCCAAAGCTCGACCTGCGTGACGGGCAGCTTGCGCGGCCGCGCGGCGACCGGCGGGCGCGGCTGCGGCGGGTCGATGGCACGCGTCACCGCCGGGCGATCGATCGCGCGCGCCATCGCAAGCAGCCGCTCGTCGCGCAAACGATCGCCCAAGCCCGCGCCTTCGACCAACATCGTCAATCGCGTCAACCAGCGCGACGGCGTCGTCGGTGCGCCGCCGTCCTTCTCCGCACGCGTCAGAAGAACTTCGGGACACGCCGCCGCTTGCGCGAAGTCGTGCGCCGACAGCCCGACGCGTCGCTCCGGCTGGCTCAGATCGAGTTCGCGCCGCATCGGCCGGTTGAGCCACGGCCCCGGATCGGTCGCCGGTGGCCACACGCCTTCGTTCAAGCCGCCGAGGATCATCAGATCCGCATGCTGCAACCGCACCTCGAGCGGGCCCAATATCGAGAGTCGCTCGTGACGCCCGAACCGCGGGCGCACCGGCACTTGATCCATGACCTCGCGAATGAACGCCGCGTAGTCGTTGCCGCTCATCCGCAGATCGACATCGCTTGCCGCCTCCTCGACCGCCTTGAAGAGCGCTTCCGCCGCCTCGCCTGCCTCATGCTCCCATAACGGCTGCTCCGTCGATGCACCGAAGGCGCTCAGCAATTCCGCCGCCTCGCGATGCAACCGCGCCAGCGCGCGAAGATCGTGCTCGCCTTGCGCCATCGCAGAGGCGAAGGACCCATACGCCGTCTCCAGCCGATCGATGAGCTTCCCGTGCGCGGCCCTCGGATCGAGCGCGCGCCGCAAACCTTGGAAGCCCGGCCCAGGCCTCGGGCCGCGCAACGCGTCCTCCTCGAGCTCGACCGCGAGATGACGCGCCTGGCTGCGTTCGGCGAACCCGAGCGCCGTCAGCGGATGCTTCAGCAAGCCGAGCAAAGGCACCGGCGCGAATTGCTCGGCGGCGGCATCCGCGATCAAGCACAGGAACCGGCCCGGCACCGTATGCGCGAGCGGCGTACCGGCCGAGTCGTCAATGGCGATGCCCCACCGCTTCAGCTCGCCCGCGACGCGCCGCGCAAGCGTGCGGTCCGGCGTGACGAGCGCCGCCGTCTTGCCCGGCGTTTCGACGGCCTCGCGCAGCGCCAGCGCGATCGTCAGCGCTTCCTCGGCTTGCGTGCGCGCGACAAGCGTCGAAAGCCCACGCACGCCGTCTTCGATCACCCGGCGTTTGTCGCGCACGAGGTCGCGCCAAGCCGGCGTCGTTTCCGCCGGCCGCAGCGCTTCGGCAATCAGCCGCGTGCGCGCGGAATCACGTTCCCCCTCGCCCCAAGCTTCGACATCGGCGCGCGTCGCGTCCATGCGCGCCAGCAACTGCCGCATGCCGTGCTGGGGATGCCCCGACTCGGTCGCGTCCCAAGCCTCGGCGTCGAGCACAAGATCGATCCCCGGCAGCACCACCGCGCCTTGCGGCAGATAGGCAATCGTCTTGAGCAACTCGGCCGTCGCCGGCACGCTGCCGGTCGAACCCGCCGCGACAATGGGAAACGCGGGCGGTTTCGTACGCCACGTCTCCGCCGCCAGCCGAAGCGCCGCATCGCGATGTGTCGCAGGATCGGACGCCTTCTCAGCCGTCAAGAGTTTCGGCCACTGCTGCGTAAGGATCGCCAGAAACTCGAGCGTCTGCTCCCAATGCTGTGACAACTCGGCGGGCACGAGTGTGCGGAGCCGCTCCCACGTCAACCCTTCCGCCGTCGCCTGGTCGAGCAAACCGGCCAACTCGCGCGCGAGCTTGAGCGCCAACGCGGGCGTCGCCGCGCCCAGCGCGCGGCGCTCCTCCTTGGCAAGGCTCGCCGACCATTGCTGCACGAGCTTCGTCAGCAGGAATTCGCGCCTCAGCGACGACATCGGCGGCGCCAGCGTGTCGACCGCCTCCGACGCCAAATCCTCGCCGGAATCATCGTCGAGCAGACTGGGCGCGTCGTCGAAATCGCCGAGCGCGCGCATGCGCGGCAGCACGGCAACAGACCCTGCGCTGACGCGAACGAAGGCGTCACCGAGCGTGCGGATCGCGCGCCGCGTCGGCAAGAGTATGAGCACGCGCGACAGAACAAACGGATCGCGAGCGTCCGAGAATCGCGTCGACACCCCCCGCGCCAACGCGTCGGCGAAGGCTGCGCCTGCCGGGATCGTGAAGAGATTGATCCGGCGCATGTCCTCAGATCCTCGGCCCGTTCAGGGCACTTTGTGACGTTCGCTCAAATAAAGGTCGGCTTCCGCCTTCGCTTGCGGCGTGCCGATATGCATCCATTTGCCGTCGAGGCGAATGCCGTAAAGGCGCCCCTGCTCGATCGCAATGTCCCACAATTTGTTGGTCGAAAAGACCTCGCCCGTGCCTTTCTCGATCAGGCGCGGATGAATGATCTGCACCCCGGGCCAAGCGAACGGCGTGACGCGCTGCGGCTGCCGGCGCGCCAGGCGCCCCAGCGAATCCATCGTGAAGTCGCCGCGCCCGTCATAGCCGATCGAGCTGAACGTCGGCGCCATCAGCATCACGCAGTCCATCTCCGCATCGTCCCAGCGCTCGGCCATGCGCACGAGGTTCGAGCCCATGCTCTCAAGCCAGATGGAATCGCTGTTGTAGGTGAAGAACGGCTCGCCTTTGAAATGCGGCAACGCCCTTTTCAAGGCGCCCCCTGTATCGAGCAGCTTGTCGCGTTCGTCCTGGATGTGGATCTCGATATCTTTGCGCTTCTTCAGGTGCGCGATGATCATCTCGCCCTTGTAGTGTGCGTTCACGACCACGTAACGCACGCCCGCCGCCTTGAACCGGTCGATCGCATGGTCGAGCAGCGTTCGCCCGCCGACTTCGATGAGCGACTTCGGCCGGTCGTTGGTCAACGGCCGCATCCGCACGCCGAGGCCCGCCGCCATCACCATTCCGCGCGTCGGATTGAACGCCATCTCAGTCCCCCAAGTCAGCCCGCAAGTGCGCCGCGCCACGCGCGCGGAACGTGCCGGTCGAACCATGCTTTGAGCGGCTTGAGCGCCGGGTGACTCAAGTCGCGATCGAGATAGCCCCACATGCGCGGCAGGAACTTCGTATAGCGCGGCTTGCCGTCGCGCTTCCACAATCGTGCGAAGATACCCACGATCTTCGTGTTGCGTTGCGCCGCCAGCAGCGCGGCGGCAAAGCGAAACGCCTCTTCGTCGAGGCCCGCATCGCGCGCGCTGCGCGCGCCGATGTAGCGCCGCGTCATCGCGTCCGCGAGTTCGACGCTGACATCGCGCCGCGCATCCTCGACCAGAGAGATCAGGTCGTAGGCCGGCGAACCCGCGAGCGCGTCTTGAAAATCGAGCAGCCCCGCGCGCGCGATGCCGGTGCGACCATCCATCCACATCAGATTTTCCGCATGGTAGTCGCGCAGCACCATAACCGGCGCATCGATCTTCAATTGCGCCAGCGCCCCGCGCCACGCTTCGACATAGGCCTTGCGCGCATCATCGGCGAGCGGCGAACCGGACGCCGCCGGAATGAACCACTCCGGCAGCAGCGACACCTCGGCTTCCATCGCGACGGCGTCATAGTTCAGCAGATGCACATCGCCCGCATCCGGCACACGCAGCGTTTTCGGCGCGACACTTGCATGCAGATCGACCAGGGCATCGATCGCCGTTTCGTAGAGCGGGCGCTCGGCCTGACCGCCCACCATCAAATCGGCAAAGCGACCATCGCCCAAATCTTCGATCAACAGGAACCCGGCATCGTAGTCGTGCGCCAGGATCTCCGGCGCACTCAAACCGCGGCCGCGCAGATAGTGACTGACCGCGGCGAACGGCCGGCAATCGGGACCGGCAAGGCGCGCCATCGCGTTGTAGCCGAGCTTGCGCCGCTCGTCGGCCGACGCGTCCGGCGGACACGAGGCCGCCTCGGCGCCGCGCGGCTGATCCATGACCATCGCGGTATGACCGCGCCGCGCAAGCCTCACATAGCGCCGCGTCGAGGCGTCGCCCGTCAGGGGATGCAGTTCCGCCCCGGCCCAGCCCGCCTTGTCGATGAAGTGCAGCATCTGCGACTGGCGCGCGTTTAAGTTTTGAGTCACCGGCCGCGCCCCTTAGCTCAGGTTCTCGATGCGCTGCACCCACGAGCCGCGCGCCACGATCTTGGCGGTCCGTTCGGATGCTTCGTCGCTCATCTCGAGCATGACGTTGAGACGATCGCGCGGCAGCAGCTCGCCCATGCGATCCGGCCATTCGATCAAGAGCACGCCCCCGTCGAGCGCTTCGTCGAGCCCGAGCTCGCGCACCTCGCTCCGGGCCTTCACGCGATAGAGATCGACATGCCAGATCGGGAACGCCGGCGCATCATAGGTTTGGACGAGCGTGAAGGTCGGGCTCGGCACCTCTTCCTGCGGAAGGAAAGCGCGAATGATGCTGCGCGCCAGCGCCGTCTTGCCCGCGCCAAGCCCGCCCGACAGTGCCACGACATCGCCGCGCGTGAGCAGGCGCGCGATCCGCCGCCCGAGCGCCTCCGTCTCGGCCTCGGACTTCAGGGTCAGAAAAAGCAGGAAATTTTCGTCGGGTGAGGTCATGGCACGCGCGAGCATGAGGGCCCTTCTACCGGGCCCGCCCGTGCACGGCAATGGCGCCTGAGAGGGCCGCGGAATGGCGAATTCGCGCGGTTGATCGGTCATGCGCCCGCGTGCTAACGCAGCAGCATTCCAGGACTTGCGGGCGCTCTTCCCATGGACGATTCGGTCGTTGTTGTCGGGGCCGGCCAGGCGGCCGCGCAACTTGTGGCGAGCCTGCGCAGCGAAGGCTTTGCCGGTGCGATCACCGTGATCGGCGAGGAGCCCTACATCCCCTATCAGCGCCCGCCGCTGTCGAAGGCGTTCCTCGCCGGCGAACTTGCCGCCGATCGCCTGTTCATCAAGCCCGAGGTGTTCTACACCGAGGCTAAATGCACGCTGATGATGAGCGCGCGCGCCGTCGCGATCGATCGCGCGCGCAAGACGGT
>JBGOVA010000121.1:0-14130 GCA_041477875.1 Micropepsaceae bacterium
AGTGCGCTTCGAGGATCTGGGCGATGAAACGCGCGTGACGGTCGAACACCGCGGGTGGGACAGCGTTCCGGCCGATCACGTCGCCAAGCATCGCTTTCCCGAGACCATATTCCTGCGCCGGCATGCGGAATGGTGGCGCGACCTGCTTGAAGCGATGCGGGCACGGGCCCAGAGTGAGGCGCGTGAATGACGGGGGTTCTTGTGCGGGCGTCTTCGATCTTTGTCGTTGTCCTATTGCTGATCGGCGGCGCCGGCCGCGCGCTGGCGGCAGCGCAGGACGATTTCGCGAGAGGCTTATCGGGTCCGTGGGGGCGCGTGGACGCGAACTGGCGGCCGCTGATCGGGGCGCTGTCGAAGAATTCTTGCCCGCTTGCCGGCGTCTCGCGGCGGGAGAATGTGGGGTTGTTCGGCGAGGGCGGCGCGATGTGGATCGAGCCGACTTTCGCCGGTGCGCTCGACGTCTATGACGGCGGTCCGGTGCCGCGGCTCTTCGCGTTCGTGCGGATGGACGGCGACGGCGCGGCGGTCTATCGCGAGGCGGGGGTCGAGCGGCGTTTGGCGCGCTTGGGCGCGGACAGGTTGAGCGAAAATCGGCTGCCGGTGGTCGAGGGATTGCCGGGAACGAACTACGTGCGTTGTCTCAAGAAGCGTTGAGCCCGCGAGATCAGGCCGCCTTGTCGCACATTCTCTTCTTGAGCCGCGTCGAGAGATGTTCGCGCAGCGCGTCGCCGGAGACGCGGGCGAGGTCTTCCCGGAACGCTTCCGCCAGGACGCGATGAACAAGCAGGTACGACTCGTTCACGCCCTTACCGTGACGCTTCGCTTCGTCGCGTAGCGCGGGGCCCAAGGCCACCATTTCGAAGAGCCGATCCGGCATGTCTTCACTCCGCCTGTCGCGTTTCGTTCAGTCGCCAGCAGGAGTGCTCAGCCGACGACTCCAACCTCCACCTGCAAACGATGTTGACACAGCGAATGTTACATGTCGCCGTCTGTTTGGTGACAAATTGCCCACGCGATGAAAGATGCGTAAACGCGATCGCCTCGATCCGACCGATCGTCCGTGTACGGTTGCATTGCAGCATGACGTCCGCGGAGCGTTTGAAAGCGAATCACGCGGGCGAAAGTCCCGGCCCTTCGCAAGTGCACAGCGGGCCGGCCGGCAACTGCGGCCCTTTTAACGTCGGCAAAAATCTGTGAACAACTTCGCGTCACGGTGCGGCAAGCGCGCGTTTTCCCGACGTAATTTCGACATCTTTAACCGTGCCGGCGGTTCCGGCACGGGCAGCGGGTCAGACCGAGTCGTGATCCGTGTGCGGTTTCTGGCGCGTGCCGTTGTGCTTTTTCGCAACGATATGGTCGCCCGTTTTGCCGTTCAGCGGGCGCTGCTTCATCTCGGCGGGAAGCTTGACCTCGCCGTTCTCGGCAAGCTGCGTCGTGATCTTCGACATCATTTCGAACTGCGTCTGCACGTCGTCCATGATGCGAGCCATGGCGCCGGAAACCCAACGCTGCCAGGCCTCGGCGCGCTTTTCGTGGTCGGCCTCGCTGCTCACCTCGCTCAGCATCGTGATCGTAGCTTCCGCGCCTTGGCGGCGGCGTTCGAACCACTGATCGAGATTGCTGTGGAAGTTGTCGAGCATGCGTTTTTGCAGGGAAAACACACGCTTCATCGACTCGAGATACGCGGCGTTGGGGAACGGCACGTTCATCAGGTCGCTCAAGACTTCCGAGGGGGTCTTTTCGTCTGACATCGGCTTTCTTCCTTCAATCACTCTTCCCCGAGTCCGGGGGCGGGCGGCGGGGGCGTTGCTGCAACGGACCTCATCAATGACGCACACATAAGGTGCACGACGGCCCGATCGAAGTTCCGGGTGGCGAGGATGCTTCTACTTTAGGGTGAGAAGCTTTCCATTCTGCCAAAATCGCGGCCAAATCCACGCATGTGCCGTGTGGCCGGAGTTGTGCCGCAGAGAAATCCGGCTTGCGCTCTTACGATCGGCGCGCTGGGCACGTCATGTTTAACAAAATAAACCGACTTGTCCCAGGCCATCTTTGATCAAGATCAGCCTTGGCAGGATTGCTTCTTATTAAAATTGTTCACTTCTCACGTTTGTGCGCGGCCCACGGGATCATGCGCGGGATCCAATGGGGGACATGGGCGCGAAAGGCCTCGTACTGCGCGCCGAAGGTTCGCGCCAACGTCGGTTCCTCGTACAGAACGACGAAGGTGTGGCTGGCGAGCCAGACCAACGCACCGTAAAGCAACAGTCGGATGTCGGCGAAGAGCAGCGCCTGGCCCAGGATCGCGCTCACGACGCCGACATACATCGGATTGCGCACATGGCGATAAAGGCCCGAGACGACGAGGTGGCGCGTCGGCAGCACGGGGGCGGGCGTACCAAGGCCCTGGAGGGCAAAGCGCGCGAAAGAGTCGATGAGAACGGCGGCCCCGCCCACTGTGAGAGCGGCGCCGACAAGGCGTGTTGGTTCTGCGTCGAGGAACGGCGGCATGAACTGCCAACGCGAGATCCAATAGGGGACCAGCCCTGCGACGGTGCAGGGCGCGATGACGAAGAAGATGATCGAGCCAAGGACGGCTCCGCCACGTCTCATCGCGCGACCTTATCACGCGGCGGGGCAGTGGGCCCCTTTCTTGATCCAGGTTTCGAGGGCCGCGACGAAAGCCTTGTGGTCGAGGGCCGGTGCTTGGCGTTTCCCGCCAGGTGACCACGCCCACAGAACCAACGGATCGGCGCGCATGTGCTCGATCACTCTTTCACCGGTGCGGCCGCCGTTCTTTTTCGGGTCGATGAGTGCCGCGCACAACGCTGCCGGCGAGAGGTCCGTCCATCCCATACTGAGCGGCGCCATGTGCCAGTCCTTGGCGCCGGCGATGCTCATCATGTCTTGGTTCTGATCCTTGTGGCAGTTCGCGCATCGCATGCCGGGCGCGCCCTTGCCGTCGGGCCCGCGCATGACGTTGAAGGTGTGGCGGTGGCGGTCGTCGCCTTGCGTCGGCCAGTCGACCATCGTGTGGCAGTTCATGCAGCGCGGACTCGCGAACACTTTCGAGGCTTCGAGGAAGGCGGCGATGGAGGCATCTTTATCCGTGCTTGCGCGCGCGGCCGTGCCTTCGTGCCCGATCAGCATCGCCGCCGCGACAAGCAACACCATGACACCTAGGGCCAAGACTCCGGAACGAGCCGTCATTTGTGCTCCCGTTCGACCTTCGGTCCGATTTGACGCGGCATTGAGGCATACAGGCAAGCGCCACGGTCGAATTTCGCAATGTTTCGATCGATTTGCCCGGCCGGCCGTGGCCCCCGCATCACTTTGCCGTTCGTCAGCGACCCGCGCGGGATCGTTGACGCGCGAACGGGCCGTGGCAGGATCGCGATATCAACCGGGGAGGTTTCTGCCATGCTTCGTCTTTTGATCGCCGCCGTCGCCGGCGGCGTTGCCATGTTCGTGTGGTCGTCGATTGCACATATGGCATTGCCGCTGGGGGAGACCGGCATCCGCGAATTGCCGAACGACGAGGCGGTCGTGGGTGCGCTGAACACGACGCTCGGCACGCAAGACGGCTTCTACATATTCCCCGGCACCGGCTTGGCGCCGGACGCGACGGCCGAACAACAGGAGGCCGCGATGAAGGACTACGACCAAAAGCTTGCGACGCGTTCGTCGGGCCTCATCATCTATCATCCGCCGGGCGAAGAAGGGCTGACGCCGAAACGGCTGGCGATCGAATTCGCGACAGAACTCTTCGAAGCGTTCATCCTTGCGATCGTTCTCGCGACGACGGTGCTCACCTCGTTCGCGGCGCGCTTTGGGTTGGTCGCGGCGATCGGCGCCGCCGCCGCGGTCACGACGAACCTGCCGTATTGGAACTGGTACGGGTTTCCGGTGGACTACAGGCTGTCCTACATGTCGATCGAGTTCGTGGCGTATTTGGCCGCGGGGCTCGCCGCCATGTTCATCGTGAGGCCGATCGCGAAGGGGTAGGCGCGTTCTCGCGGAGGACAAGTGCGGCCGGGACACGCCGGGCGACATTTGGCCAGTCGCGTGGCGTCGGCACCTGGCAAAAGCGAAGCGAGATGCCCATGTAGCTCCGGTCGAGGCTTTCCGGTGAAGGCCTCAAGGGCCCCAAGTGCGCGCGTGACGAAAGAACCGCCCCGTCTTGATGCGAAGGCCGCCAATGTGCGAGCCGGCGCGGACGCGTGGGTTCTTGCGGCGTTTCTTCTTGTGTTGGGCGTGGTTGCCGCAGCGCCTGCGCCATCGGCCTCGGCGCCGCTTTTCGGTTTGCAGTTGCAGGGTGGAAAGGCGCCGCAGCGTGGTGCGGCGGTCGACACGGCGCACCGTGAAGCGATACGCGCTCATTCATTCGTCGTTCGTGTGCTGCTGCCGAAGGATGCGGGCGGCGGCAAGGATCTGTTCGGTGCTCGCGAACCGCGCGTGCTTGTCCTCTCCGTTGCCTGCGTTTGCCCCTCGCGCGATGACCGTTGCGGCGATGACGTATCCACGCGCGGCTTCGATGCGCGCGCGCCGCCCGCGCTGACGGCATGATGCGCCCTACGCGCTGACGGCGGTCGCCGGCGGCGCTTCATCGATTTCCTCGACACGCTTTGCCGCCGCTCGCGCGGGCGATGCTCGCGCGCGCGGCAAGCCCAAGATTTCGGACAACACCATGCGCACATCCGCTTGGCGGCTCTTCGCCTATGCCTTGATCATTCTTGCAGGTGCGGCGACCACACTTCCCAACCTGTTCACGCCGCAGCAGCTTGAGGGCTTTCCAAGTTGGATGCCGAAGCAGCAGGTGGCATTGGGTCTTGATTTGCGCGGCGGGGCACACGTCGTGCTCGAGGTCGACGCGAAAGGGCTTATCAGTGAGCGGCTCGAGGAACTCGCGCGCGATGCAGGCCGCGGGTTGCGCGAGGCCACGATCGGTTTTGCCTCAGTGCGGCGGGACGGCGATGTCGTCATCGTCGTGATCGAAAATCCCGCACAGCGCGCGAGCGCCGAACGCGTGCTGACGGGTTTGGCTCACAGCGCGGGCGCGCTTGGGCAGAGTTCGGGCGAGCTTGAAATCACGCGGCCTTCGCCGACGGAGCTGCGTGTCGCGCTTTCGCAAGCCGGGACGACGGCGCGCGTCGCGGCGGCGGCCGAACAGAGTCTCGAGATCATCCGCTTGCGGATCGACAAGAGCGGGCTTGGCGAGCCCGTGCTGCAGCGCGCCGGCGCCAACCGGATCGTTGTGCAATTGCCCGGCGTGCAGGATTTGAAGCGCATCGAAGACATTCTGGGCAAGACCGCAAAGCTCACATTTCACATGGTGCGCAGGCTCGACCCCGCCCAGCGGGCGCCGGCCGGCGTCTCGGTCCTGCCGGGGCGCGACGGCCGCGAACGCTACGCGATCGACGATCGGGTCATGTTGTCCGGCGAGCGGTTGAGCGATGCCAGGCTCAGCTTCGATTCCGTGACCAACGAGCCCGTCATCGCGTTCGGCCTGGACAACGTGGGTGCGCGCGCGTTCGCCGCGATCACACAGGCGAATGTCGGGAAGCCCTTTGCGATGGTTCTCGACGGACAAGTGTTGAGCGCGCCGGTCATCGAAGAGCCCATCATCGGCGGCGCGGGTCAGATCAAAGGGAATTTCACGGCGCAGTCGGCGTCGGATCTGGCCGCCCTCCTGCGCGCCGGCGCGTTGCCCGCGCCGCTGACCATCGTTGAGGAACGAACCGTGGGTCCCGACGTCGGCAAGGACGCAATCAAGAGCGGTCTTGAGACGGGCGTTCTGGGCTTCGCGCTCGTCTTCGCATTCATGTTCGTGCTTTACGGACCGTGGGGCTTGGTCGCGAATTTTGCCCTGGCGTTGAACGTGATCCTGACTTTCGGTGCGCTCAGCGTTTTCGGGGCGACGCTGACGCTGCCGGGGATCGCCGGCATCGTGCTCGGCATCGGGCTTGCGGTCGACGCGAACGTCTTGATCAACGAGCGCATACGCGAGGAGACGCGAAAGGGTTTAGGCGCGATGGCCGCGCTCGACGCGGGTTTCAGGCGCGCGTTCGCGACCATCGTCGATTCGAACATGACGGCGCTGATCGCGACATTCCTCTTGTTCATGTTCGGCACGGGGCCCGTGCGCGGCTTTGCCGTGACGATGGGGCTCGGCATCGCGATCTCGATGTTCACGGCGGTCACCGTCGTGCGCGTGATCATGACGGCGATCGTGCAACGCCGGAAGATCAAGGTGCTGCGCATCGAGCCCTTGTTCCGCATGAAGCTCATCCCCGACGGAACGTCGATCCAGTTCATGAAGGCGCGGTTCATGGGACTTGCGTTCTCCGCGATCTTGTCGTTCGCGTCCGTCGCGCTGTTCGCCTATCCGGGACTGAACTACGGCGTCGATTTCAAAGGCGGCATTCAGCTCGAGGTCGCCACAAGCAGCCGCACCGATTTGGCGACGCTTCGCGACGGATTGAACGCGCTCCATCTCGGCGATGTGGCGCTGCAAGAATACGGCGGTGCGTCGAATGTGTTGGTGCGCGTCGAACCCCAAGGCGGCGACGCCGATCAGCGCGCGGCGGTCGCACAGATCCGCCGGAAGATCGGCGAGATTGCGCCGGGATCGAAGATCGAACGGGTGGACGTCGTCGGCCCGCGCGTGAGCGGGGAGCTGGCGACGACGGGCGTTCTGGCCGTCGTGCTCGCGAGCCTTGCGATGCTCGTCTACATCTGGGCGCGCTTCGAATGGCCGTTCGCGGTCGGCGCGATCGCGACGCTGGTGCTCGACGTGACGAAGACCGTCGGATTCTTCGCGCTGACGGGGATCGAGTTCAATCTGACGGCGATTGCGGCGCTGTTGACCCTGATCGGCTATTCGGTCAACGACAAGGTCGTCGTCTATGACCGCATGCGCGAGAACATGCGGCTCTACAAAAGCATCCCGTTGCGCGAGCTGATCGATCGCAGCATCAACGAGACTCTTGGGCGAAGCCTCTACACGTCGGTGACGGCCTTGATCTCGCTGTTGCCGATGGCGATTTGGGGCGGCAGCGCGGTCGAAAGCTTCGCCGTGCCGATGGTCTTCGGCATCGTCGTCGCGGCGAGCTCGTCGGTCTTCATCGCGGCGCCGATCCTGTTGTTCCTCGGCGATTGGCGCAAGCGGCGGCGGGCTTCCGGGGCTGCGCAAGTCGCCACGGCTTGACCGGCGCCTAGGGTTTCTTCTTCGGCTTGCGGGCTTTCGCGCGTTCGGCGCGGGCGTCCTGGCGCGCCTTGTTCCAGACGAGTGCCTCCAGGACGATCGTCAGGGATAGGAAGAGAGAGAGCCCGAACATCAGATAGCGGAAAAGAAGCCTGTCGTGCGCATCGGCGATGGCATCTTCGCCGTAGAGTGACACCGGCATCGTTTCCAGCTGGCTTGCGTGGTAGTCCAGGCAGTCGCCGATCGTCGCATAGACTGTCTTGGGGCACAGCTGCTCGGCGCCGGGCAACAGCTTGTCGCCTCTGATGAAGGTGTGGCCGATGGGCGTGGTGCCGACGTGATAGTCGTGCGCTTTGACGTAAGCGACAGTCGAAAGAATGAGAAGAACAACGCTCACGCCGAGCAACGGCCAAAGGCTGCGTGCCCACCAAGAGCTAGCCCCCGCGTAGAGCTCGATGATCAGCACGATCAAGAATGCGCCGAGCGACACGAGCCCGATGGCGGTCTGGCCCACGGGCGACGGCGGTGCGAAGCCGACCAGAAACGAGCCGTAAAGCGCACTGACGAAGGCAACGACCTGAACAGCGCCGCGCGCGAAAGCCGCGAATCTGTGATCGCCGAGGAACGCAAGCGCGCGGTGCTCCGGCTCTTTGCCTTCGCCCTCATCGTGGGTCACGACAATCCTCCGCTTCTTGGAGCGGCAGGTCGGATCGAAGGCGGAAGCCGGCACCGGGACGACCATCGACGATGCGCTTGCCAGCGAGGACGTCCACCCTCCTCACGCAAGACACCGCGTGCGTACCTTGGCGCGCCCAAATGAGGTAGTGCCCGCCGATGATATTGTGGTCGATCGCCGGGGAACTGACATCGCCCACTGTTTGGTCGCAAGACAGTCTTGGGAAAGACCTACTGTCCCGAGATGCTTCCTGGACGACACGGCGTCGATACGGATCAGCATCCGCGAGGCAAACCTCGAGGTTGGAAATCTTCTGACCGTCGTTTGCGATCGTATGCACGAACATGTCGAACTTGTGCGTGGGATCGCCGTTCGCTATGGCCCCCAGAACTTCTATCGAGTGCGCGGCGCTGCCGGCGATCCATTCGATCAAGTCGGCAACAGAAAACTCGTTCAGCGCCAGTTGCAGGAGCGGAGGGCCATCCGATTGCACGTTCGACGCTATGACGAGCGCGAAGCGTCCGCGTGCCGCCCAAGGCGCGCCGCGCCAATCGGCTTTTCGAATACGCGGCGCAGAGTTGGGCCGGAGCATGCCTTCCCGTTCCGCCAACCGGCTCAACGTCCAGTCGAGATCATCGACTGCGGATTGAAGCTTTTCGCGATCGGGTGCCGAAAGGCGAACGGCCGTTTTGGTGAGATCGCTCGCGGCCGCATTCGCGAGGCTTATTTTGAGGCGTAACTTCGCGTCGACTTTGTTGAATTTCTCGGTCTTGGCGATCGTCTCAAAGTTCTCGTTGAAGCGATTGATCGACTGAAGCGCCTTCACGGTCAGCTCCGGCCGGTACTCGAGTTCGAACATCGTTTTGCGGTTCGGGTCGCGCGGTATGTCCGGTAACAGAATTTGCGTGCCGGGTTTCAGCTTGGCGAGATCGGCTTCCGCAGGATTGACGGCGATGACGGTTTGCAGCGTTTGGGGATCGGTGCGAAGGCCGTGCTCGACCATCAGCCCCGTGACGGTGTCGTTTTGCTTGACGGTGACGGTCGTGAAATCCACGGTTTTGACGTCGACGGTTTGCGCGGGTTGAGCCGCGGCCCCCCAAATCGTACCGGTGCGCGTCACTCCCCGTATCTTGACGTCGCCCTGAACGGGAGCCGGTTGCGCATCGGCGATGTCAGGTTTGAGCGCTACCAGGGCGACGATGATCAACATGCAAGCGGGCCACAGGCCTGCGCGAGCTTGCGATATGAGCATTTTGATCCTCCGTTCACTTTTGAACGGCTCGATCCAAAATTCTAAGCAGCAAACTGTCGGAAGCGTCTTGCCTGTTTTTGCGGATGCAGGTTCAAGGCAAACAAAGACCGCTTCGTGCCAACGGATCAGGCCATCCGGGCGGTTCTGCCCAGCCTCAGGATTGCTCAAGAGCGGCGGCGATGGCTATGAGTTTTGTCACAGTGTTCCAATTGCGGGCGGTGCCGGGCACGGCCAGGGTCTTCTCGATGAAGTTGCTTGGGACTTTGGAGTGGCCGATGCCGGCGCCGTAATGGGCGAAAAGCTCGGTTCCAGAGAGTTGGAAGCGTTCGTCTTTGAATTTTGCGGCGGCCATCGCCTTGGCGGCGGCGGTGGGCGCTTGCGTGAGGAAGACGATCAGCAGATGGCTTGGGTCGTCGCGCGCGGCGGCGGAGAAGGGGTTGCGCGCGACGGCCTTGCGCAGCTCGTCCGGGGTTCGGATGACGACCTCGACGTCGCTGCCGAAGCGCTTGCGGATGGCCGCGGCGATTTTCGCGGCGAGCGCGGCGTTCGTTGCGGGCTTCGCGCTGAACACGACGTTGCCGCTTTGCAGAAGCGTGCGCGCGTTCTTGAAGCCGAGATCGTCGAAGAGCTCCTTGAGCGCAGCCATGGAGATCATTTTGTTGCCGCCGACATTGACGCCGCGCAGGAAAGCGATGGAGACCGGCATGCGCTTATGAGGCCTTGATGGCGAATTGCGCCTTGAACGCCTTCTCGCCCGCGTTCGAGAAGGAGACGATGCGCGTGCCTTTGACGCGTTTGGCCCAGCCGAGTTCGAAGATGCGCGCGAGCAATGCGGCGCCGAGGCTGCCGGCGAGGTGGCTGCGGCGCATGCTCCAATCGAGGCAGGTGCGGCAGAGCGGGCGGCGTTCGGCCTTGAGTTCGTCGAGGTCGATGCCGAAGCCGGCGTAGAACGTGCGGCCGGACTTGGTGACTTCGACGTCGCGGTCTTTCAAGGTGAGCCAGGTGTTGGCGCGCATGGCGTCGAAGAGGCCGACGCCGAGTTCGCCCGCGAGATGGTCGTAGCAGACGCGCGCGCGGCGGAGTTCGGGTTCCTTGGGGCCGGTGCGGACGCGCGTGGTGGCGCGCTGCGCCGCGACGCCCATCAGGCTTTCGAGGAGGTCGCCGACGTCGTCGCCGTGGAGGCGGAAGTAGCGGTGGCGGCCCTGCTGTTCGACCTCGAGCAATCGGGCAGCGAGCAGCTTCGTCAAATGGGCGCTGGCGGTTTGCTTCGTGACGCCTGCTTCGACGGCAAGCTCGCTCGCGGTCAGGGCGTTGCCGCCCGCCAGCGCGGTCAGGATGTTGGCGCGGCCTGGGTCGCCGATCAGGACGGCGATGCGGGCGATATCGGGTCCGAGTTTCATAGTTCGACCGTAAACGAACCATGCGCGTTGCGCAACGGGTTAGTCTCACTTTGTCCAAGGAGAGAGGCGATGCCCATCACGTGTTTCATTCGCTACGAGATCGACCCGTTTCAGCGCGAGGCGTTCAAGACCTACGCGCAGGCGTGGGGGCGCATCATTCCGAAATGCGGCGGCGATCTGATCGGGTATTTCTTGCCGCACGAGGGGACGAACGACGTTGCGTTCGGGTTGATCGCGTTCGAGAGCCTGGCGGCCTATGAGGCCTATCGCACGCGGTTGAAGGCGGACGCGGAGGCGGGCGGGAATTTCGCCTTTGCGCAGGAGAAGCGCTTCATCTTGCGGGAGGAACGAACGTTTCTCGAGAATGTTGTCCGCGTGCCGTCCGGCCTCTAAGATCGCCGCCTTCTCTTGAGGGTGGGCGATGGGTCGGATTTTCAAGTGGCTGGGGTTGGTTGTGCTGGTGCTCGCGGGCGCCGCGGCCGCGATCTATTTCACCGGCAATGCGCGCACGGTCATCGTGTGGCTGTCGAAGCCTTCGCACGGCTGGGACCCGGCGCTTAAGGTGCAGCCGCCTGACTATGCGCAGGCCGAGGCGTGGGCCGCGCGGCCCGGCAATGAGAGTTTCGCCGACTTCGCGCCGGAGGGCGTTTCGGCCAAGCCGGGGGCGAGCGCGGTCGACGTCTTTTTCGTGCATCCGACGGGCTATCTCAACGGCGGCGATTGGAATTCGCCCGTCAATGCGAACAGCCGGACGGAAGAGAACACCAAATGGATGATGGCCAACCAGGCGAGCGCGTTCAGCGGCTGTTGCAACGTCTATGCGCCGCGCTATCGCGAGGCATCGATCTTCCGTTATCTGTCGGCGACGCCCGACGTCGCGCAGAAGGCGATGGACTTGGCTTACGGCGACGTCGAACGGGCGTTCCAGTATTTCCTCGATCATGAAAACCAAGGGAAGCCGTTCATCATCGCGAGCCACAGCCAAGGCACGGCGCACGCGTTCCGGCTGATTCAAGAGCATATCGACGCCACGCCGCTCGCGGGGCGGATGATCGCGGGCTATCTCATCGGGGGCACGATCACGAACGCGGAAGCGGACGCACTGCGCACCGTTCATGTTTGCAAGAGCGAGAGCGAGACCGGCTGTTTCGTGCACTGGGCGACATGGGGCGAGGGCGGTGAGCCGAGCTATGACCAACCCGGCAGGCTGGTGTGCGTCAATCCTTTGACGTGGACGCGCGACGGCGAGCGGGCGCCGGCGTCGCTGCACAGGGGCGGCGTGCCGATCACGGGCAGCTTTTCGCTCAAGCTTTGGGGGGACGATGCGGCCCAGGGCGTCGCGTTCAAGCCGCTGAAGGCGCCGGTCGCCGGGTGGACGTGGGCGGCGTGCAAGGACGGCCTTCTTTATGTCGCCGACCAGACCGGCGGGCCGTTCGACGGGGTCGACATGGGCGGCAAGAATTATCACGGCCTCGACTATCCGCTGTTCCATATGGACATTCGGGAGAATGCGCGGGTACGGGCGGCGGCCTATCTGGAGGTCGCGGTTCAGTCGGCGGGGCGTTCACCGGGCGCGGCATCGCCGACGCCGGCACCGTATTGAGATTAACCTTTGGTACGGCGATGATGGCGTGCCTGCGGCGGCCGACGCTCTGGCGCCCAGGTGCGTGCGTAGCCCTTTACGAGAGAACAAGTTCAGATGCGAGTGATCGTTAGACAAGCAGCGGTTTTGTTCATTGCGATGCCGATGGTCGTCGGCTGCACCTATTTCGGCGTCGATACGAAGCCCGAGCGCGAGCCCGCCGCCGCGCCGGTCGGCAAGCTCACGACGGAGTGCGCGCGGCTGCAGCCGTTGTTCGGACCGAACGACCAAGAGCTTACGCGCGAGAAGATGGACGACGGGCTGAAGGCCGAACTCGCCAAATGGGACAAGGACAAGAGCGGCGATCTGACCAACTCGGAAGTCGAGCCGCTGAACGACGAGTTGCGCGCGGAGAATGTCGGCGCCTCGCCGGTGACGGACTGGAACGGCGACGGGCACATCGACTTCCAAGAGTTCGCGAGCGGCTGGCGCACCATGTTCGACCTGTGCGACGGCAATCGGAGCAAGACGGTATCGTTGCGCGAGTTGGGGCATTCGCCAAACGTCACGCCGGCCCGTACGGTGGAGACGCCTAAGAAGGAAAAAGAAAAGCCCGATGGCGCGAGCACGCCGTCGCGGACCGGCGGGTATTGACGCTCGCTTGAAATCGTCGGCGCGCAGAGGCGCAGGGCTTGCGCAAGGCCGCGGAGGCTTGAAGCGCGCTAGGCGGACGCTGACGTCGTAGCGCGCTTCGTGCTTGCGATGCGCGCGCGAAAGGCGTCCACAAGTGCTGAAAGCCCGTCCCAATTCGTGAGTTCGAAATCCTTGCCCGGCTCGACCTTCACGTCCTTTTCCCATGCGATGAGCTTCATTACCCAGCGCTTGAAGAAATCGTATTCGGCGAAACGGAAGGCGCCTGCGACGTGGTGAATTTCGGCTTTCACCCAACCCGTTTCGGTCTTGAATTTCTCACCGCAGGTCGCGATGCCCTTCAAATCCTCCGCATCTGTGCTCGCCGCCGACAATGACACGGAGATGAATGCCGAGGGCATCTGGTTCAACCAGGCGTGATTGCTACGGGCGAAGTGGATCACGGGCGCCTGGTAGTGTCCGGAGTGGAGCGAGGCCGCAAGGATCGCCGCATCGTAGTCGCGCAGATCGATGCCGTCGGTCGATGCCGTCGCGTCGAGCAGCGTGACGACATCGCCGTAGGATTTGAGCTTCGCCGCAGCGAACTCGGCGATCTTGCGCGTCTGGCCTTCGGTGGTGCCGTAGAGGATGAGGATCTTCATTGCTGGCGCGCCTGTTGGTCGAAAGCAAACAGTTTTTCCCTAACATCGCCTGCGCGCAAGCAATTTGATCCAAATCAAGCGGCGATGACGGATTTCGCCTTCTCGGGCTTGTCGACGGCCAACACACAGCGCAGCGCGCCCGAAGCTTCGCCCACGACGTAGAAGGCGTCGATGTTGATGCGGGCCTTGCCGAGCTTGCGCGCGAGTTCGCCCAGAGCGCCTGGCTGGTCGGTCAACGTCACTTGCAGGACTTCTTGCGTTCCCTTGACTTTGATCTTGGCCTTCTTGAGGGCCGCCAGCGCCTTCGCCGTGTCGTCGGCGATCACGCGCAGCACACCGCGCTTGCCGGCCGCGTAGCCGATGCCTTCGAGATTGACCCCGGCCTTGCCCAGAACTTCGGCCACCTTGGCGAGAGCGCCCGGCTTGTTGTCGAGAGGAATGGTGATTTCGGTCGGCATCGCTTGCTCCTTGGTGCGGGGGCTTCAGCGGGCGATTGTAGCACTAAGGGTAAATCACATTTGGAGAAATCGCACCCGCCAAAGCCGCGCCTACTCTATCGCGGCAAGCCGTTGCAGTTGAACGGCTGGCCGGTCACTTCAATGTTTCGAGATAGGCGATGATGTCGGCGCGGTCGGTGGCGCTCGATGCGCCCATCATCATCGTCGTGCCGGGCGCCGTCTTTCTGGGATCGGCCAAATAGGCGTCGAGTTTTTCCTTGTCCCAC
>JBGOVA010000273.1:0-4735 GCA_041477875.1 Micropepsaceae bacterium
CCTTCGCGCGGTCGACGTCGCCGGCGTTGATCGAGAAATGCGCGACGTGGGCCATCGTTCCTCCAGAAAACAGAGTACAGAAAACGGGGATCAGAACGGAGCGCGGCATCATTGCACGGCATCTTTCTGATCCCTGTCTTCTGTTATCTGATTTCCGGGCCGGGCGTCTTGCGATAGAATGCCAGATTATGTCGTCAGCACGCCAACCTGCCTTGCCGGCCAAACCCGACGGCGACGTCTGGGTTCGCACCTTCGCGGTGCGCTTTACGCAAGGCTACAGCGCGGCCGCGCACAATCACGTCTGGCACCAGCTGAGCTATGCGTCGCAGGGCGTGATGCGCGTCTCGACGGCCGACAGCGCGTGGATCGTGCCGCCGCATCGCGCCGTTTGGATTCCGGCCGGCGTCGATCACCGCGAAGAGATGCGCGGGCCGGGGACGATGCGCAGCCTTTATCTGGCGAGCGGCATTTGCCGCGCGCTGCCCAAGCAATGCGCGGTGGTGAACGTGCCGCCGCTGCTGCGCGAACTCATTCTCACGGCGGCGGTTACGGGCGCGCTCGATGCGCGCAAACCGGCGCAGAAACATCTCGCGCAAGTCATCGTCGACCAGCTGTCGCTGCTTTCGCCGGCGGCGGCGCAGCAGCTGCCGATGCCGCGCGATGCGCGTGCGCTCGCGGTGGCGACGCGCCTGCAGAAAAATCCGGCGCATGATGAAGACCTCGCCGCGTTGGGGCGTCGGGCGGGCGCGAGCAAGCGCACGATCCAGCGCTTGTTCCTCGCCGAGACGCGGCTTTCGTTCGCGCGCTGGCGCCAGCGCATGCGCCTGCTTGCGGCGGTCGAGCACCTGGGCGCGGGGCGATCGGTGACGGACGCCGCCCTCGACGTCGGCTATTCGAGCGTCAGCGCGTTTGTCTCAAGCTTCCGGCGCGAGTTCGGGGTGTCGCCGGGGAAGTTCGGGGCGGCGGAGTGAGGACTGCGACCCCAATTGTTCGTGCCTTTACAGGTCGTGCGCGCGAACTCGACGTGGCCGCACTTCGCCGCAAAAGTCAGCGCCCGTCGTGCGGCCGTCCCGGTATGGTGATGCCGTCGCGGAACACGAACTCGCCGTCGAGCGTGATTTCGCCGAGCGCGCGCTCGAGCAGCGTCTTGCCTTGGCACTTGACGACGCCCTCGCCTTCGAAGTGCGGAAGTTTGGCGGACATGATCCGGGCGTCGCGAATCTCGAGCAGCGGTGCGTTGATCAACTGCGCGGATATCTCGAAGCTCAGGATCGCCTTGGGAACCCGTTTGCCGTTGGCGACGAGCTGGAGCCCGGGCTTGTACTCGTAGCCGACCACAGTGTGTTTGTGGGGCTTGCAATAGAACGTCTCCGCGGGCGGAAATTTGGCGCGGTCGTGATACTGCGCGAGCTCGTTCCACGCCTTCCAGCCACCGATCAAAACGTCCTTCAGCGGCGTGTCCAGCACGAGATGCAGTCCCTTCGCAAAGCCGGCGGCGAGGAGGTCCGGCGACAGCACGCTGACGGCGCCGACGGCCAAGCGCACCGCCTCGTTCAGGCCATCGCCGATGAACGCCTCGATCCGGCTCTGCACTTGTTTTTCGTCCTTGTCGAAGTGGAAGAACTGGAGAAGCGTTTCGGCGCGTTCGGGTTTGCCGCTCATGACTTGTCGCTGCCATCGCTGTTGTTGTCGGGGGCGTCGTCGCACGAGATCGATGGCGCCTCGTCGGCGACGAGATCGAAGCGAAGTTCGAGTTCGAAGCCGGGCGGCGCGTCGATCGAATGGCTGGGCGAGGGCGAGTCGTCGCTCAGCACCGCGTCGAAAAGGACGGCGGGCGGTTTCTCGGGATCCTTCGGCTTGTCAGGCGTCTTCGTCTCGCGCGGACCGTTCGGCGGTTTCGGCCGAGGCCGGAGGAACACCCAGCCGGCCGCCGCCACCGCCGCCACCACGATCAGCGGAATGAGCCAGGGTGGCCAAGGCGGGATCACCTTGATTGTCTTAGCAGCAACGACCTTGCCATTGAGCCAGAGTGTGTACGTCGTGTCGGTGAGGGGCATTACGGTGACATTGCCGCTGGCATCGTTCGTGCCCGGCACCTCGTTGACACCGTCGGTGACCGAAATACTTGTGGCGCCCGCGCTTTCCCAGTGGAGCGTGGTCGACTCGCCCTCATCGATCGTCTCGCGAAGCGACAGCGTGCCGACGGGCGATGGCGGAGGTGGCACGACGACCGGCCCAGTGGGTGGCGGTTCGACCACCGGCGGCGAGGGCGGCGACTCGACAGTCACGGTCAACGGCGGCGCGGTTACGATTTCGTCCGACCCCTTCAGCGTAAGCGTGTAGGTCGTCGTGACCGACAACGATCGGCGAACACTTCCTTCGCTCGGAGGTGCGACTTGTGCTCCGTTGATCTCCGCGGAATCGGCGTTCGTGCTCTCCCAGTGCAGGACGAACTCCTCCCCCGGGGCAAATGGCGGGTTGCCATCAGTCCATAGGCGCCCATTGGGGCGGACTTTCACCGTCACCGGCTTTACGAACTTTTCGCCGAATCCCCAGAGCGTCAGCGTGTAGGTCGTCGTCATCTCCAGCGGGCCTACGGGTGCGGAACCGTTGAGCGGCTCGCAGCTCGACGTCAGGACGCCCGGGGTGACCGCGACGACGGAGGCGCCGTCGCTTCGCCAGGTCAGCGTGCTGCCTTGGCCCTTGTCGATCACGGAGTTGGAGGCTTGCAGGTCGCCGCGCGGCGCTTGCGCGCCGGCCGGCGGCCCGTCGCTCGTGCCCGTTTGAGCACCCAGGCGCCTCGCGGTGATCCTCAAGGCATCGATGACGCGGTTCACCTGCGGGCCAATATGCCCGTCTCGCAACAAAATCTGATTGCCATAAACCCAGACCGTACCCTCTTCGCCACGTCCGAGTTGCAGCCCGGCGACCGCTATGCCTGGGCTCGGGCAAAGACTTGTTCGCGGCTGAGTCTCGTGGCCCATCGACGCGATAAGGAGGTGCACGTCGCCGACGCAAAACGCCGCCAGTGCTTTGTTAGGATCCACCTCGCGCAGATCGACGGCGGTTCCGCTCCTCCTCAATTCGTTTGCCGCCGGGCAAGCGAATCGCAGCGCGTCCGGCGCCTTTTCGACAACAATGCTCGGCGTCTGTTGCGCGTGGGCCGGCGCTGCGACTCCGGCGAAAAGGAGCAGCACAGAGAGCGCGATCGACCGCACTCGGGATCGCATCGTTGTCCATGAAGCCATGAACGCTGCGCACCTCGCCAAGGGAACGATCCGCGCGACGGAACAATCCGCGATGACGCCGCGAACGCAACTTGACCTCAGGCGAGATGGACTTGCGCGAATTTTTCCGAGGACCGTGCCTCGTCGCGTCTCGCTTGTGAAATTCGGGACTTCGACCAGAAAACAAAGAAAATATAGGTTCCGCCTATGACATTTCATCTATGACGTCAAGCAAAAGCCGACTGTTCGGTGATTTGCGCAGACGCTATACTCAATTCGTTTGAACGTGCCGCTGCTGCTGCGCGAGTTCATCCTCACGGCGGCCGAGAGCGGTTGCCCGCCGCGCGCCTTACAACGTGTCAAATAGGCCGGCGTTGACGAATTTCACTCTCCGCCGCCGCTCTGCGAAAAGTGCCAGCGCACGCCGACGGACAGGGTCCGGTTGTTGATGCCGTCGAAGTCGAACGTTGCGGCTCGACCGAATTGGAACGACGGATCGAAGACGGCCATATACCGATAGGTCAGCGTGAGGTCGGTATCGGGCGCGAGCGCGTAACTCAGTCCCAACATGGTCTGAAGAGCGACGTTCGTGTCGGTGTCGCTCGTAAAGCCGCTCAGGTTGAACTTCGACTGATCGACACCCAGTCCCGCGCCCAGCGAAAGCCCGAATTCGGTCGACAGCTTGAAATCGTAGAGGACGTTGAGCATGAGCGACCAGTCCTCCACCTGCGCAATGTCGGACGTCGTGTCGTTGTGACGAAAACCGAGCTCGCCTTCGAGACGCCAACCCGGTGAGAACGCGTTGCCGATCGTAGCCACAAGGGCCCACCCGGCATCGGTCGAAACCGTTCCCGACGTCGGCGCACCGAGAAACGTTCCGCTCACATCGGCATCAGCGATCCAGTTGAGGCCCGCCTCGCCCGCGACGTACCAACCGCCGGCACTCGCCGAGCCCGCCATTGCGACCGACGCGACAGCGCCCAACAACAGTATCCTCGTTTTCACAACTAGCCCCTTCCAGCCCAGAACGCCGCGCTTGTCGGACCTGTGACAGCTGAGTCGCGCACCAGCCAAATTATCAGAAAAGATACGGCAATGGATGTTCCCCCGAAGGCACAGTCTGTCAGTCGAAAAACAGTGCCGGGCCGGCCGAGAGCTTATTGTCGGACTGAAAATAGGCGTTCGGCGAGAATCGGGGCCTGTCGATGAATTTTTGCGGGCTCAAGCTTGGGTCCGCGGATTGAGCCACCTGCCATCCTCCACCGCAATCAGCCCGTGTGTCTTGAGGCCGTCGATGATAGGGATCGGAGTGGGTTTTTCGCCCGAGGGTCCTCGTCGGCAGCGATAGTCTGCTAGAATAAGTCTACTTTGACCTACTTTGACATGAGGTAATCGCGGCTGGCTGCTCTCCATCCTATCTTTGAATCGGTTTGCGACGGTTCAACGACGAGGAAAGAGGAGAGCAGCCATGAGTGAGTATGTCGGTTTGGACGTTTCGTTGGAAGAGA
>JBGOVA010000055.1:0-21246 GCA_041477875.1 Micropepsaceae bacterium
CTGGCTGTTGAGACTTCTCGCGTGGGAAAAGAGCCTGAAGCTGGAGCCGGGCAAGGACCTCGAGCTCACCGATTGGGCAGCGCTCGCCACCACGGTCGACGGCCTGCATGCCCGCTTCGTCGGTCACTTGGTCGGATAGGCACCCAGCACCTTGCCCGCATCGGTGAGCACGAGGCCGCACTGGAAATCCGCGACCAGCACCTGGAAGTCCTCGGTGCTGTCGACCTCTTCGAGGTGAGGTGTCGCGCCGTACTTCAGGCGGCCGGAGACGAAGAACGGTGCTTTCGGCTCGACCACGAAGGCCAGTTTCAGCCGGGGCCTTAAAGCGGTGGCTTCGGCAAGCGTCATCGGCAACGTACCCACGAAATGGGGCTTCGGGGCGGCCGAAGCAAACAAGTGCACGACCCAGTCGTCCTCCCGATAAGGCGCCGCACGCTCATAAATGACCTTGCTGGTCAGTTGGAGTTTGCCGACTTGCTTTGCACCGGATGAATTTCCGGCCGAAGGGGAGGCCACGTCCTTCTCGGCCTGCTCGATCACGGCTTGGAAGTCGGTTCCCGTTTCGCTCGCGATCCCGCCGTAGCCGGCCGCAGAGAAAGCCTTCTTCACATTGAAATACTTGTTCTGGAACGCGTATTCGACGATCCCCAGTTTCTGCGCGGCCGCATCGTACTCGAAGTATTCTTGGGCCTCGGGCTCTTTGGCGATGACGAGCGGGCCGGATGCCGAGGCCAGGGCCGCGGCTTTTCGAGATTCGACTTGAGCGGCGGTCTCACCCTTGCCTTTCGCGGCGATCGCCGCGACCCGCGCGACGACGGCGGCGAATGTCTGGGGCGCCACCGTCTGACCCACATAACTCTCGCAGCTTGCCGCGTTCGCAGCGGCGGGCAAGGCCCACAAGAGAAGGGCAACGCTCAAGCCGGTTGGATATCGCATGGGATTCATTCCTCCGCGCTCCAACGAGGCACTCGTCCCGTGCGTGATCGCAGGAGCGACAGGAATCAAGAGGCGATGGAGCCGGGGAACTATCCGCCCGGCGGCATGCGAACGCTAGACAGAAATTGCCTGACGGCGGCACACTGGACTTCAACCCTGTGAGGGCATGTCATGCGCAAGCGCGCGGCGAGGAGCCACGCGTTTCTGCTATGAAGATCGCGCGCCGCGCGACTCGCGGCGGAATGGGAGGGCGGGCCTTGGCGACATCCTATGTCCTTATCGACTTCGAGAACGTTCAACCCAAAGAGTTGGGGGCGTTCGGCGGCGGCGAGTTCAAGGTGATGGTGTTCATCGGGCCGGCGCAGCCGACCGTTCCGGTGGGGCTCGCCAGCGCGTTGCAGGCGCTGGGACATGCGGGCTCGTACGTCCATATCGAGGGGCGCGGTCCGAACGCGCTGGATATGCACATCGCGTATTACATCGGCAGGCTCGCGGTCGAGGATCCCGGCGCGGTGTTTCACATCATCTCGCGCGACCGCGACTATGATCCGCTCATCCGTCATCTGCAGACGCGACAGATCGAGTGCACGCGCTGGAAATCGGTCGCGGAGATAAGCGCCGCGCGAGTGCCCGTGCCGGTACCCGCACCACGGGCGCACGCGCCCAAGGCCGCCCCAAAACCGGCGCCCAAGGCCGCAGCGACGCCCGGCGCGAAAGCAGCGCCGAAAGCTGCATCCAGGCCAGTGTCGAAAGTTGCACGGAAGGCGGTGCCGAAAGTGGCCGCGAAAGCAGCGTCGAACCGCGTCGATGACGTGATCCGAAATCTCGAGAAACGCGTCCACGCGCGGCCGGCGACCGCGAAGGCGTTGGTAAGCACGGTCAGATCGCACTTCCGGGGGACCGGGATCACGGACGCGGAGGTCGACGCCATCGTCGACGAACTCAAGAAGCGCGGGCTGATCACGGTCAAAGAGGACAAGGTCACCTATCAGCTGACGCGGGCCTGAGCGGACGATTTGCGCACGATCGCGCGTGCCGCTGCGACGGCGGTGGCGAAGCTGGCTTGCAGGAGATAGCCGCCGGTCGGGGCTTCCCAGTCGAGCATTTCGCCGACGGCGTAGACGTTGTGGATGCCGCGCAACATCAAGTCTTCGTCGAGGGCGTCGAGGGCGATGCCGCCTGCGGTCGAAATGGCGCGGTCGATGGATTGCGTGGCGATGAGCGTGATCGGCGCGGATTTGATTTGGCGTGCCAGCGCGGTCGTATCGGTGGCGAGATGGAGGCCGTGCGCCTCGCGCAAGAGGTTGATGGCGATGGGGGCGAGGTTGAGCGATTTGCGCAGGAAGTTGGCAAGCGAGTCGCCGCCGCGGGGGCGGTCGAGTTTGGCGGCGAGCTCGGCGTGCGTGACGTCGGGGCGCAGGTCGATTTCCAATGTCGCACTGCCCTGCTCTGCAATCGCCTCGCGCAAGTCGGCCGACAGCGCGTAGACGGCGCCGCCTTCGAGGCCGTAGTGGGTGATCATCGCCTCGCCGCGTGCGGTGTTGCCGGCGAATCTGAGCGCGATTCCTTTGAGCGGCGTTCCTTCGAAACGGGCGCGGAAGGGTTCGCTCCAGGCGACGGTGAAGCCGCAATTCGCGGGGCGCAGCTGCGTCACGCGCACGTCGCGCTTCGACAAGATGTCCGTCCACGCGCCGTTGGAGCCGAGGCGCTGCCAGCTTGCGCCGCCCAGGGCGAGGATCGTCACGTCGGCGGCGACGTGCGCGATCGCGCCGTCGGTTTGCGCGAAGATCAGGCGCCCGCTTTCGTCCCAGCCGCGCCAGTCGTGGCGCGTCTTGATCTCGACGCCTTGCTTTGCAAGCCGCGCGAGCCAGGCGCGCAGAAGCGGGGACGCCTTGAGCGATTTCGGGAAGACGCGGCCGCTCGAGCCCACGAAGGTCGGTTGGCCCAGGCCTTCCGCCCACGCGATCAGCGCTTGCGGCGGGAACGCGTCCACGATGGGACCAAGGCGCGCCGACGCGGCGCCGTAGCGCGTGCGGAAGCGATCGAGCGGTTCGGAATGCGTGAGATTGAGTCCGCCGCGCCCGGCGATCAGCAGTTTGCGCGCGACGGACGGCATGCGGTCGTAGACCGTGACGGCGAGGCCCGCGGCGCTCAGGATCTCGGCCGCCATCAATCCTGCCGGGCCGGCGCCGATGACGACAATTCTTGGGGTCGAGATAACGCAACTCCGCTGGTGAGGCTCCACATGTAATCGATCCGGGCGGCCTTGTGTCCACCCGAATTGTCCGCAAGATCGCAGGCGATGACCAAGCCGATCGAGATCTTCATCGATGCCGATGCCTGTCCGGTGAAGGACGAGGTTTACCGCGTCGCGCGGCGCTATGGGCTCAAAGTCTATGTGGTCACAAACGGCGGCGTGCGTGTGCCGAGCGATCCGCTGATCGAATTGGTCGTCGTCGGTGAGGGACCGGACGTCGCCGACGATTGGATCGCGGCGCATGCTGGGCGCGGCGACATCGTGATCACGCAGGACATTCCGCTGGCGCATCGCTCTCTGCAGGCGGGAGCGGAGGCGATCGGGCCGACCGGCCGGGCGTTCACGACAAGCTCGATCGGCGCGGCGCTCGCGCAGCGCGGGATCATGGAGCACTTGCGCTCGACCGGCGAAATCACCGGCGGGCCGAAGCCGTTCGCGGCCGCCGACCGCTCGCGCTTCCTCGCGGCGCTCGATCAGGCGATCAATAGGTCCAAGCGGCAACGGGCGACATGACGGAGGGTCGATGCTTGCATCCTTGATCGCACGCGCCGTTGCGTTCTGCATTCGTCTTGCCGGGCCGGTCGTGGCGGCTGCGGTCGTCGTGGCGGCGGCGAGCGTTGCCTATTCCGCGACGCATTTCGCGCTCAACACCGACACGACGAAGCTCGTTTCGCCGGACTTGCCGTGGCGCCAGCGCGAGGCGGCGTTCGAGACGATTTTTCCGCAAGCCAAGAACCTGATCCTCGTCGTCGTCGACGGCGCGACGGCGGAGCGCGCGCATGAAGCGGCGGCGACATTGGTGCAGGCGTTGAAGAATCGGCCGGATCTCTTCCTGTCGGTGCGGCAGCCCGGCGGCGGCGCGTTCTTCGAGCAGAACGGGCTGCTGTTCTTGCCGCTTGCGGAGACGCAATCCGCGACGGAGCAGATGATCGCGGCCCAGCCGTTCCTCGGTGCGCTTGCGGCCGACCCGAGCTTGCGCGGCGTGATGGACAGTTTGTCGACGGCGCTGGTCGGCGTGGAACGCGGGCAAATCGCGCTCGACCGCTTGCAGCGGCCGATCGGCGAGTTCAAAGCGACGCTCGACGATTTCTTTGCGGGCAAGCCCGCGTTCCTGTCGTGGCGCAAGCTGATGATGGGGGGCGAGCCGGGGTTGCGCGAGACGCGGGCCATCATCGAGGTCTTGGTCAAGCTCGATTTCGGCGACCTTACGCCGGGCGGCAAGGCGAGCGATGCGATCCGCATGCTTGCGAAGACCCTCGCGCTCACGCCGGAGACGGGCGTCATCATCCGGCAGACCGGCCCGGTGCGCATCTTCGATGAAGAATTCGCGACGCTAACGCAGCGCGCGCTGCCGATCGCGGCGCTCACGATCGGGGCGATCCTGATGATGCTGTGGTTCGCGCTGCATTCCGTGCGCCTTGTGGCATGCGTGCTGGCGACGATCCTTGTCGGGTTGACGATCACGACCGCGCTGGGGCTCGCGCTTGTCGGTGCGTTCAACATCATCTCGGTCGCGTTCGTAGCACTCTTCGTGGGGCTCGGCGTCGATTTCGGTATCCAGGTTTGCGTGCGCTACCGGGCGGCGCGCCGCGCGCAGGCGACCGATCCGGCGCTGATCGCCACGGGGCGCGGGATCGGGCCGTCGTTGACGCTGGCCGCACTTGCGATCACGGCCGGGTTCTTGGGCTTTCTGCCGACAAGCTATCGCGGGGTTGCAGAGCTTGGGCTGATCGCCGGGGTCGGCATGCCGCTGACCTTTCTCTTGAGCCTGACGCTGCTGCCGGCGCTGATCAAGCTGACGCGCCCGCCGCCGCAAGCCATCGATGTCGGATACCGCGCATTGGCGCCGGTCAACGATTTCCTGCTGCGCGAGGCGCGCACGATCGTCATCGTCGCAGGCGTCGTGGGCGCAGCGGCGGTGGCGCTGCTGCCGTCGCTGCAGTTCGACTTCAATCTGCTCAATCTGCGATCGCGCCAGGTCGAGTCCATGGCGACGCTGCTCGACCTTGCACGCGATCCCGATCTTTCGCCGAACACGATGGATGCGATCGAGCCCACGCGCGAAGCGGCGGCGACGTTGGCGGCGAGGCTGGCCGCCCTGCCCGAGGTCGCGAAGGTGCTGACCATCGACGACTTTCTGCCGAAAGATCAGGACGAGAAGCTCGCGCTAATCGGCGATGCGTCGATTGTGCTCGATCCGACGCTCAATCCCGCCGCCATCAAGCCGGCGCCGAGCGACGCCGAGGCGGTCGCGAGTCTCACCGCGGCGGCGCGCCAATTGGCGAACGCCGCTAAGGCATCGCCATCGCGGGTCGCCGCGGATGCACGCGCGCTGTCGGCGCTGCTTGCGCGATTGGCGGCGGGCGACGCGGCGGAGCGCGCGCGGGCGGGGGCGATCTTGACCGCGGGCCTCGATACGATCCTCGAACGCGTGCGCAAACTGCTCACGGCGCAAGAGGTGACGCTCGAGACTTTGCCCGCCGAGGTTGCACGCGACTTCGTCGCGCCTTCGGGCCAAGTGCGCGTCAGGGTCTATCCGAAGGGCGATCCGACCGACAACGCGATGCTGAGCCGGTTCAAGGAAGCCGTTTCGTCCGTTGCACCGCATGCCATCGGCGTGCCCGTGTTCCTGGAGGAATCCGGGCGCACGATCGTGGGCGCGTTCGTCGAAGCGGGCGTCTGGTCGCTGCTCGCGATTGCTCTCTTGCTCGCGGTGACGCTCCAAAGCGTGCGCTATGTCGTCTTGAGTCTCGCGCCGCTAGCGCTCGCGGGCGCGCTGACGCTCGCGACCTGCGTCGTGATCGGATTGAAGCTCAACTACGCCAATATCATCGCGCTGCCGCTGCTGTTCGGGATCGGCGTCGCGTTCGACATCTATTTCGTGATGGCCTGGCGCGACGGGCAACGCGAATTGCTGCAGTCGCCGCTGGCGCGCGCGGTCATGTTCAGCGCCGGCACGACGGCCGCGGGCTTCGGCGCCCTGTGGTTTTCGAGCCACCCGGGGACGGCGAGCATGGGCGAGCTCTTGATGATTTCGCTGGCGTGGATTCTGATCGTCGTGCTGTTCGTCCTGCCCCCCTTGTTGCAATGGGCGGAGGGGCGTCGCGTGAAAGTCGCGGACTGACTACTTCCCCTTCATCAGTTTGTCGCTGATTTCGTCGAGCTTCTTCACCAGCGCGGCAGCGCCGCCGTCCGTGACGGTCGAGCCGAAATCCGAACGGCGCGTCGCGACTTGGCTCACATATTCCCAGATCACGTCGATCACTTTCCACGTGCCGCCCGACTCGCGCATGCGGTAGGTCAGGTTCACGGGCTTCTCGCCCTCGGGGATCACCTGGCTCTTGACGAGACGATCGACGTTGCGCACCTCGACCTTGGGATCGACGACGAATTTTTGGCCTTTGAACGTGTCGAAGTTGCGGGCGTAGCTTGCAACAGTCATGCGCGTGAAGGCTGTGATCAACGCCTTGTGGTCGGCCTCTGTCATCTTCGACCAGGCGGGGCCGACGGCGAACTTCGTCATGGCGGCGAGGTCGAAAGCCTCCGCAATCGGTAACTCGAGCTTCTTGTAGCGCCCTTCGATGCCGAGTTCGGCGCCCTTCTTCATGACGTCGAGAAGGCTTGCGTGGAACTTTTCGATTTGCCCGATGGTCGGTTCGGAGGGCGCCGCCGTGTCGGCCGCGGTCGCCGCGCCGATCGTCATCAGTGCGCAAATCGCGAGGACAACGGCCCTGAGCATTCCCATGATCCCCTCCGACCGAGTCTTGCCGTGGCGGTGCGGCGCAATCTAGCGCATTGCGGTGGCTTTCGCAGCCTCGGCAAATACGACGTAGCGCATCGGGCCGCGTTGCAGGCCGCCGAACGGATAGCAGGTGACGAGGGCGAGGCGCGGGGTCTTGCCTTCGACCTCTATGCCGGAAGCTCCCGCGTGGACGATGGCCGAACCCGTCATGCGGTAGCGGATGGTTTTGCCGGTACGCGTTGCGACGTCGATCTCGTCGCCGACTCTCAAGTCTCCGATGAAAGCGAAGTGCGTGTCGCGGTGGCCGCCGATGACGCTCACACCGTTGTCGCCCGGCTCGGGCGAGGCCGCGACGTGGGCGGGGCCGAAGGCGAGCGCTTCGCCGCCGGCTTCCTCGAGGACGATTGCCGCGCGGCGGAGGCGCGGGAAGGTGAGGCGCGCGACGGGCACGGTGTCGGCCCAGCTCCAGGCTTTGGTCGCGTGGCCGGTTTTGATCGTTTCGGCCCAGGCGCGCTCAAGCAGGATCTGCGCGACCACCGCCTTGGCGCGGATGTAGAGGCCGTGGCCTCCGAGCACGGCCCCTACGGTGAGGAAAAGGATGGCGACGAGCGCCGCCATCCTTCTTTGCGTCGTCATTTGCGAACCGCCGGCTTGCCGAGCGCCGCCACGATGGCGAGGCCCGTGAGCATGAACAAGGCGCTGAGGAAGAGCAGCAGGTCCGTACCCGCGTCGGTCTGCGGGAGCTCCACGCCCTCGCGCGGCTGACCGACCTTGCCCTTGGGCGCGTCGTTCATCGCGAGCTTCGTCATCAGGCCTTCGTCGAGCGAGGCCTTGATGCGCGGATGCTCGGGGTCTTCGCCGAAGACTTTCTCGAAGTCCCAGCCGTGCGGCAGGTTGGTCGGCATTTCCGACGACGTCATGGTTTCGCCTTCCGGGCGGCTTGGGGTCACGTCCACCGCGACAAGGCTCGTCAGGCGCGAGACCAGGTGGTGAGCAAGTGCCACCTTCAAGACCTGAGCGTCGATGTCGCCCTGGCTGGCGCCTCTGTAGCGCCAGTCCTCGATCGCACCGATCTTCGAGCGCGCCCAAAGTTTGGAGACGCCGTTGCCGTCGACCGCGTCGGCGAGGTCGAGCGAGGCGGTCCACGGGTTGGCGCCCATGCGGCCTTCGAGGTGCACCGTGCCCGACTGCGCGGCCGTCATCGCGGTCAGCACCACGGGCTCGCCGGCGTAGAGGTCGGGCACGGGGTTGGGCCACGTTTCGAGCTTCGCGCCGTCGGCGACGCGAAGGTCGGTCATGACCGGGCTCTCGAGCTTGTTGAAGAGTTCGGTCATGCGGGCGTCGACTTCGCTTTCCGACCCGATGTGGGTGAAGGTGCCGCGGCCGAGGCCCGCGATGTGCTCCATCAGAAAGGTGTTGGGGGCCGAGCCGATGCCCACCGTGAAGAGGCGCGAGCGGCCGAGCGATTTGCCGATCTCGGCTAGCACCTCGTCTTCGTTGCCGACGGCGCCGTCGGTCAGGAAGATGACTTGACGCAGGCGCGACTTGTCGTTGGGCGCCGTGTCCCGGAGCGCCGTTTGCAGTGCCGGGTAGATTTCCGTGCCGCCGTTGGCGTCCAGGCCGTCGACATATTTCGAGGCGACCAGAATGTGTTCGGCATCGGCGGGAACCGCGTCGTCGAAGAGTTTCGTCAGCGTGTCGTCGAAGCGGATGACGTTGAACTTGTCGCCCGGCTTCAGGTCCTTGAGCGCCATCAATAGGGCGGCTTTGGCTTGGCGCATGGATTCGCCGGCCATCGAGCCGGAGTTGTCGATGACGAAGATCGCTTCGCGCGGCTGGCGCTTGGGCGCCTGGGTGCCGACCGGGGGCACGATCATGGCGAGGTAGTAGCTGTCGGGGCCGATCGTCTCGCGGTAGAGCGTCGCTTGCGGGGCGGCGTTCGCCTTGAGGTGCCAGTTCAGGACGAAATCGCGGTCGGCGGGGACCGGGCCTTTGACCGTGACGGTCGCCGTCTTGTCGTCGTCGCGGGCGATGTCGACGGGGTGGTACGGGCTTTCGATCGCGGCGAGAGAAACGCCGGATTTGAGCGTCACCTTCAGGGTGACCGGATTGACCTTGCCGTATTTCTTGGGGTCGAGGACGGGGGGCGTGATGGCGTTGCGGTCGGGGACCGGGTCGCTGACTGAGACGACGGCGCTGTTGTCGTAGTTCACGCTGACGACGGCCACGTCGGGCGCGGGGTTGTAGCGCGGGCCGACGACGAGGGGCACGCGGAGAGAAAGCTCATCGCCGTTCAGGCGGACCGTCTCCTGGTACTCGATCTGGACGACGACGGTTTCGTGGGGGCCGATATTGGCGACGGAATTGGTGAAGATGTTCGGGCGCTGCTGTTCGATCAGGGTCGTCTTGTAGCCGGCGGCGGCGGCCTTTTCGTAGATCTGGCGGGCCTGTTCGCGTTCCTTCACGTCGCCTTCGAGGAAGCGGTCGCCGATCTGCATGCGCAGGGTGTCGACGCCCGAATTCTGGGGCAGCGGGTAGACGTAGATGCCCTCGACCCATTTGTCCGAGGGGTTCTCGAAGCGCTGGGTGATGCGGGCGCGGGCGATGGGACCCGTGACCGTGATGGCGACGTCGGTCTTGAGGCGCGGGGCCTCCAAGAACTTGCCGGCTTCGGTCGATTTCAGGAGCAGCGAACCGGTGTTCATGTCGTCGACTTGGACGAGGCCCTGCTCTTGCGTCGACGCCGGCGTGGTGTCGGCCTGGGTGGCTGGGCCGGCAGCGAATGCGGTCAAAAGGGCCGCGGCGGCGATGCCGAGGCGGCGCAACGAAATAAGCGGGGACCCTTGTGGGCGCCCGCCGATGAGCGAGATCGATGTCATGATGAAACCCCTTGAGCGAGGCGTCCTGCGTCGCTTGTGGGGACACAATGCTAAGCGATGTCGTCGCGATTGCGATGCAATCAGGGCGTTGTTGCAGCGATTGAGGCGGATTGATGTTCGCGCGTGGCGCGCGTCACGTCGGCGACGAGATTGTCATGAATGCGTGAGCGACATCGGCTCCGAAAAAGAAAGAGGATTGAAACACCAAGATCACCAAGATGCTCGGGCCAATCGTCGTCGCCGAGCGGTTCATCTTCCTCTTGGGCGCGGAACGCGCCCATTGGTTTTGACTCTTGTGACGGATCAATCACCGGTCAGGGACCCTGAGCGTCTTGGTGATCTTGGTGTTTCAATCTAAAGGGCGGTTGTCCCCTACTCCGCCGCCAGTTTGATGGGCGCTTCGCGCCGGGGCGGGACGTAGGAGGCCCACAGGTGTTGAGCGGCGTAGGCGCGCCAGGGGCGCCAGCGTTCGGCGCGCTTCAGGAGTTCGGCGGGTGTCGGGCGTTCGCCGCTGCCGTTGGCCATCGCGCGCATCAGGCCGATGTCGGCGGCGGGGAACGCGTCGGGCTCGCGAAGCTCGCGCATGGCGATGTACTGCGCGGTCCATTCGCCGATGCCGGAGAGCTTGCAGAGTTGGGCGATGGCTTCTTCGAGACTGCGCCTTGCGCCGAAGATTTGCGGGTCGGCGGCGACGCTGGCTGCGAGCGAGGTGAGCGCCCTCGCCCGTGCGCCCGGCATGCCCGCAATCTCCGCCTTCGCGAGGCGTTCGGGGCGGGGGAAGAGGTGGGTTAGTCCGGCGATGTCGGTGGCCAGGGTTTCGCCGTGGGTCGCGACGAGCTTCCCGGCGATGCCGATCGCGGCGGTCACCGTGATCTGCTGGCCCAGGACCGCGCGCACCGCGAGTTCGAAGCCGTCCCAGGCGCCCGGCACGCGCAATCCGGGCCGCGCATTGACGAGCGGTTTCAGCGTGGAGTCTTCGCTCAGGTGGGCGCCGATGACGATGGGATCTGCGGCGAGATCGAAGACCCGGCGCAGGCGCGCGATGATCGTGGGCAGCGCCGACAGCTTTGGAACGCGAACCGTCGCCTTGAGCGCGTTGCCGGTGCCGGGCTCGACCGAGACCGTGCCGCGCGCGCCCGCGACTTCGATCGTGCGCGAGTAGACGTTCGCCGTCACGACCTCGATTCCAGGGATCGTGCGCGCGCTGAGGAACGAGAGCATCGCCGGCCAGTCGTAAGGCGGGCGGTAGCGCAGCTGGATTTCGACGGCTTCCTTCGATCCGCTCAGCGTGCCGCTGCGGCGCAAAGTGCTTGGCGGGCGGCTGTAGAGATTTTGGAACGTTTCGTTGAAGCGGCGGATGCTGCCGAAGCCGGACGCCATCGCGACTTCCGTCATCGTCAGGCCGGTTTCGTGGATCAGCTGTTTCGCGAGCAGGACGCGGCGGGTTTGCGCGACCGAAATCGGCGAGGCGCCAAGGTGTTGGCGGAAGAGACGGCGCAGCTGGCGTTCGCCGACGCCGAGGCGTTCGGCCAGCGCATCGACGTCGGCGCCGTCGAGGGCGCCGTCTTCGATCAGCGTAAGTGCGCGCGATACCGTGTTCGACGAGCCGCGCCAGACGGCGAGATCGGGGGCGGCTTCCGGGCGGCAGCGAAGGCAGGGGCGGAAGCCTGCTTCTTGGGCCGCGGCGGCGGAGGCGTAGAAGGAGACGTTCTCGCGCTTGGGCGTGCGCGCCGGACAGATCGGGCGGCAGTAGATGCCCGTCGTCTTGACGCCGATGAAGAGACGTCCGTCGAAGCGGGCGTCGCGGGTGCCGATAGCGCGGTAACAGGCGTCGTCGTCGAGGTCCATAGCCTGGAGTTTGACGCGGCGCGGCGTCCAAGTCTCGCGGTTTTCGGACATAACCGTTCCTGGGAGCGCGGGCTTCCAGCCCGCCCTTTTCAGCGTCGCCGAACGTAAGGAAGAAGAGCGGGCTGGAAGCCCGCGCTCCCAGGAGCTATGCCGGGCCGTTGCCGCGGGCGGTCGCTTTCGGCGCCTCTTGTTTCAGCTTCTCGAGGGCGTCGGGCATCCTTCGACCGCCCATCGTGCTCAGCATCGCCATCGGGATCAGGCCGCCGTTGTTCTCTTGGCCCTGCGCGCCTGCCATCAGGAACTGCGGCACGAGCGGCTGGTTGATCTTCGTCAGCGCGTCGGCAAAGCGCGAGAAGTTCTGTTCGGCGAGGCGGTATTCCGGGCCGCCGTAGGCGTCGACGGAAAGCTTCGTCGCCTGGGCGTTCGCCGTGCCGACCGCGAGTACGCGGTCGGCCTCGCCCTGACCTTCGAGGCGCGACTTCTCGCCGATGGCGGCGGCCGTGACCTTGACAGTCTCGGCGTCTTTCTGGGCGCGCGCGAGGGCGGCGGAGCCTTCGTTCTCCTTCACCTTGATTTGGATGAGCGATTGGGTGAGCGCGGGCTGGGCCTCGGCAGTCGATTTGGCTTCGTTGAGCGCGCGTTCCTGCGTTGCCGCCTTTTCTTGCTCTTGGAACGTCGTCACTTGCTCGCGGGCGACTTGGCGCGAGCGCAGCTGGAAGAGGATGTTTTCGATCGTCTGGTCGCCGACGGGCGCACGCGGCGTGCCGATCAGAACCTCCTGCAGCTCTAGCGAGTAACCGGCGAATTTCGCCTTCATGTCCGTCAGCGACTCTTCTTGGATGGCCGCGCGGTTTTGCAAAAGCTCGATCAGCGTCATCTTTTGGCCGACGTTCTTGAAGAACGCGCTGACCATCGGGTCGAGGGTTTGTTCGACGAGTTTCTTCACGTCGCCGAAGCGTTGGATGATCATCGGCGCTTTCTTGTAGTCGATGTGCATGACGACCGAGAGCGGCAAAGTCGGTTCGAACGCGTCCTTCGTGATCAGCGAGATTTCGGAGAGATTCTCGTCGAGTTTCATCGCGCCGACCTCGCCGCGCACCCATTTCAGGATGAAGTTGACCGTCGGGATGATCTCGACTTTGCCGGCATAGGTGTTGAACGCATATTTGCCGGGAAGCAGCGGATCTTGCCAGACGCCGCGGCTGCCCGTGGCGACGAGTTCGCCGTGGCGGTACTGCTCGCCGGAAACGTCGCCGGTGTGGGGGCCGGTGTAGAAGATCACGACGCCGACATTGCCGACGGGGATGATCGTTTTCGGCACCTCTTCCACGGTCGCGAACAGGCGGTTGATGTACCAGGTGCCTTCGACGACGATCTGCAACTGACGGCCGCGATAGCCGCCGGCCTTCAGGAATTTTTCGGGCTCCTGGAAGTTGTTGTGGAACGTCGCGGCATCGCGCAGATCGGTGCCGACTTCCGGCGCGATGATTTCGCCCGGCGGCAAGGACGGACCGTCATGCGTCGTCACGATACCGACGACGTCTTGGCCCATGGGGAGGACAACGGGCGTAAAGCCGTTGCGCCCCGCGATCGTCTGCTTCATCGCGTCGAGCACTTGGCGTTCCTGGCCGCTGAGTGCGTGGCCGTAGACGCGCTCGTCGGTGATGATCGCGAACTGCGCGCTGTTGATCGCGTAAAGGCCTTCGCGCAGGACTTTGCGTTGCGGACCCTTCTGGCCGCCGTTCGCCAGGAATTTGCGCACATTCTGGAAATCGGATTTTTCGTCCGTGTCGTTCGCGGCCAGAACCTGAGAGGCGGTCAGCGGCGCGCCGTCGCGCGCGAAGACGTAGGCGATCTTGCCCTGCCCCACCGTCACGAGATCGGATTTGTGGATCCGATACATGAAGGGATAGAAGACGTGGATGCCGCCGCGCAGGATTTCTGGCTCGAAGCCCGCCTCGCCGTTGAGCGCGATGAAGCCCTCGCTGATCGAGCCCTTTGTCGACCACAGTTTCTCGACCAACCCGACTTGATTGTTCGGGATGTAACGGAAGATGTTCGAAAGGCGAATGAATATGAGGACGGCGACGATGCTTGCCGACCAGATCACGATGGTGGCGAAGCTGTCGGGGGCGATTTCCATGGTGGGTCTCTCGTGACTGCAGCGAGGCAGCCGCTGCCTGAATGCGCCCGTGTGCCCGGGCCCGAAGTCAGCACATCATAGGTTGCGCGATTGCGCGCCGCCACGATCAACGACGCCCATATTTCTCTCTGTACGTGTATTTCGGGGACAGCCTGCGAGGCAGAGGGCGGGCGACATTGGGTAGCCGGTGCGCAATCATTCATGCCGCGGGGCGCACGCGCAGATGCGCACCGCTTGCGATGAGGCGGCCATCACGTAGGCATGGAAAGCGCCTTTTGCCAGAGCTTCAATCGTCCGGTCCACCAAGAATTCGGTATTGACATTCCGGACAGCGCGACTAGCGGCAGTTTTATTTCGCGAGTGCGCACGTCATGATGGGCGTCGCTTCCGTCATCTGTGCGTCGATGTAAGGCGCGAGTTCGTTGGGCAAGAAATCCGCGGTCCAGACGAGGCGACTGCGGCCGTCGGATTCGGCCAGTACCTGCACCGATGCGTTGTGGTGCTTCAGGCGCTCGCTGCCAACGACGGCATAAACGAGCCGACGGGCTTTGTCGTCCCTGTCGACGAGGATCTCGCGCGCGACCGTACCGTTCGAGAACGTGACAATGCGGGCGTCGCCATCGGGCTTGGACGCGACAACGAAACCGGGCGCGACGCGTTTGTCGACAGCCTGAAAGTCGTGCAACGCCGCCCAGACATGGTCGGGGCCGGCGTCGATTTTCATTTCCTTGCGAACACACGCCATATGGGATCTCCGAGGTTGATGTGGTCTCTATTTGGCGCAACCGCCGCGGATTGCCGGCGGAAATCGGACGCGGTCACTTTGAGCGCGGGTGCGGCTTGACCGGCGCAAGGGTGCTGCGTATTTTCCCGCCACCCGAAACGCCAGCCAGAGGAGGAATGAAGATGATTGTCGCCGTTTCCCCGCGGGCCGGCCGCGCGCGAGTGGTGCGCGCCTAAGGACTTCGATGCCGTGCTTCGGCGCGGGCCACGAGTCCTTACGCCAATCTCCTTCCCGTCCAGTCCCGCTCATTCGATGCCCTGATGCCGTGCATTTCGCGCGTGTGAGGGTTGGCGCTTTTTTCGCGGTCCCTCGCCGAACGGTCGAGGCCGCCGATCGGGACGTTCGCTGTGAAGCACACAAGCACGCATGACACTGTGTCTACGGATACTCCAAGGGACTTCGGATGGAACGCGCATTTTCAAGTGCAGCTTGCCGACAGCGAGGTTGAGAGCCTGCGGCCTGTGCGCGTTATCGCGGTTCATCGCGACGCGCTCGAGGTTGCGGCGCCAGACTTCGAAGATCGCGTGGCGCCGCTTGCGGCGGGCGACGAGGATGAGGCTGCTGCGACCGCAGGCGATTGGCTGTTGATCGACGCCGCGACGCATCGGCCGGTGCGCGTGCTGGCGCGGCGCAGCGTGTTCAAGCGCAAGGGCGCGGGCAAGGAGCGGCGCGTGCAGCTGATCGCGGCCAACGCCGATACGCTGCTCATCGTGACGTCGGCGAACCAGGACTTCAATCCGGCGCGGCTCGAGCGCTATTTGGCGCTGGCGGCGGAGGCCGAAGTCATGCCGGTCGTCGTGATCACGAAGGCGGACTTGGCGGGCGACGCCGCATCCTATGTCTCCACTGCGCGGCGGCTGATGCCGGGTCTCGTCGTCGAGGCGTTCGATGCGCGAAGTCCGGATGCGGCGGCGCAACTTGCGCCATGGTTCGGGCGCGGACAGACTTTGGCGCTGCTCGGTTCGTCGGGCGTGGGCAAGTCGACGATCGTGAACAGTCTTGCGGGGCAGCTCGTGCAGGACACGCGAGGCATTCGCGAAGACGACGCCAAGGGCCGGCACACGACGACCGGGCGCTCCCTGCATCGACTGGCGAACGGTGCATGGCTGATGGATACGCCGGGCATGCGCGAGTTGCAGCTGATCGACGCGGCGGACGGCATCGACGAAGTGTTCGAAGACGTGACGCGGCTTTTCGCGGCGTGCCGCTTCAGCGACTGCACGCACGTGAACGAACCGGGTTGTGCGGTTCAAGGCGCTCTCGCGTCCGGAGCCCTCGATGAGGAGCGGCTGAGGCGCTACCAAAAACTTCAGCGCGAGGAGCGGCGCAACTCGGAGAGCATCGCAGATTCGCGGGCACGCGCGCGGCGGTTCGGCAAGATGGCGAAACGCGTCTTTGCAGAGAAACTGAGGCAGCGCGGCGAGTAGCGGCCAGCCTTATCCCAGTCTGGCGGGCCCTTGCGGGATCGTCTTCCAGAATTCCGGATCGTGGCCGAACATCAGGCGATAGCCCCGCGCCTGCATGTCGCGAAACCAATGGAGCGCGTTCAGCGCCGCTTCGCGGTCGGCGACGATGCCGGGCAGATGCAGTTGTTCGAGCGATTGGCGCAGGTAGCACGCGTCGCCGCAGAGAACGAACTCGCCTTTCTCCGCCTTCACGCGCAGCGATTGGTGGCCGGGCGTGTGGCCCGGCGTCGGCACGCAGGTGACCGTGCCGTCGCCGAAGAGATCGTGCTCGCCCGCGACGCGGCTCAGGCGCTGGCCGGTGTCGAAGTCGCCTTTGCGATAGGCGACGTCGTGATCGGGGCACGACATCGCGTGCGACCATTCGGCCGACTGCACGACGATGTCGGCATTGGGCAGTTGCGCGTTGCCACCGGCGTGATCGTAGTGAAGGTGCGAGTTGATCACGTGCGTCACTTGCTCGGGCGCGACCGCCATCGCTCTGAGGCGCGCGGCGATTTCCTCTCCCGGCTTGAAGTCGATGACGTTCGCCTTCGCGCCTTCGGCGCCAAGATAGGCGACGGGATCGCTCTGCCCGAGAAGATTCATGCCGCTGTCGAACAACACCCTGCCCTTCGGATGCACGATCAAATAGGCGGGGATCGGCACGGTAAGCCACCCCCGCGTTTTCGTCAGCAGAAAGGCCGACGGGATCGTCAGATGGCCGCATGTATAAGCGTAGAGTTCAACCGTCATTGAGGCGACTTGGTCCGTTGGTGCGCGCTTTGCGCACCATAGCGCGGTCGGCTAACCTCGTCTTCAAGAACAGTTCATTAGGGGATTCGCCATGGGATCGTTTTTGCGCGGGCTTGGGCTCGGCGTCGCTGTCACGGCGTTGCTGCTCGTCGGCTTCGCCTACATGTTTCGCGGCGTGCTGCCGATGATTTTGGGCGCGCCCGCACCTGAGATTCCGAAGGATGTCACGGCGGAAGCGACCACCTCCACCAAGGAAGTGCGCGAGAAGATCCTCAAAGAGCTGCCGTTTTCGAACAAGCAGGATTTCGACTTCGCCGCACGCGGGTTCATCGCGACGCTCGACGATCCGAAGATCAAGGACGACAACGGGAAGATCGTGTTCGATCTATCGTCCTATGACTTTCTGAAAGGCGAGGCGCCGGAGACCGCGAACCCCAGCCTGTGGCGACAGGCGCAACTCCTGACGCGACACGGTCTCTATAAGGTCGCCGATCGGGTCTATCAGGTGCGCGGGTTCGATGTCTCGACCGTCTCGTTCATCGTCGGCGACACGGGCTATATCGTCGTCGATCCGCTGACCAGCGTGGAGTCGGCGCGCGCGGCGTTGGGCCTCGTGAGAAAGCATGTCGGCGACAAGCCGGTCAGGGCGGTGGTTTACTCGCACAGCCACGCCGATCATTTCGCGGGGGTCGCCGGCGTCACGAGCGCCGAGGACGTGAAGGCCGGCCGCGTGAAGATCATCGCGCCCGAGGGCTTCTTGGAGCACGCGATTTCGGAGAACGTCATCGCGGGACCGGCAATGACGCGGCGTGCGCGATTTCAATTCGGCAGCACGCTGCCGCGCGGGGCGGACGGGGAGATGACGTCGGGCCTCGGGCCGGGCATTTCCTCGGGTACGGTGTCGCTGATCGCGCCGACCGACATCATTTCGAAGACCGGCCAGGAGATGACGATCGACGGGGTCACGTTGTCCTTCCAGATCACGCCCGGCACCGAAGCGCCGGCCGAGATGAATTTCTATTTGCCGCAGATGCGCGCCGTGTTCTTGGCCGAGAATGCGAACGCCACGATGCACAACCTGCTGCCCGCGCGGGGCGCACTGGTGCGCGACGCGAAGGCGTGGGCCGACTATCTGACGGAGTCGATGCGCCTCTATGCGGACAAGAGCGATGTGATGTTCACCGCGCACGGCATTCCGCGCTTCGGTACGGCCGTGATCAAGGATTTTTTGGCAAAGCATCGCGACGCGTACAAATTCCTGCACGACCAGACCGTGCGACTGATGAATGCGGGGCTCACGGGCAGCGAGATCGCGGAGCAACTCCAGCTGCCTGACGTGCTGGCGCACGAATGGTACAACCGCGGCTACTACGGCACGATGAGCCACAATTCCAAGGCCATCTATCAACGCTATATGGGTTGGTACGATGCCAATCCGGCGTCGCTCAACGCGCTGCCGCCGGTTGCGGCGGGGACACATTACGTGGAGGCGATGGGCGGCGCGGACGCCGTGATCGCCAAAGCCGATGCGGCGGCGAAGGCGGGCGAATATCGCTGGGCGGCGATGCTGCTCAACAACGTCGTGTTCGCCGATCCGGAGAACAAGTCGGCGCGAGAGAAGCTTGCCGACGTTTACACGCAGCTTGGCTATCGCGCGGAAGCCGGTACGTGGCGCAACATCTACCTGACGGGGGCGCAGGAGTTGCGGCACGGCGTCATTGCGCTGCCTACGCAGAGGCTGAGCCTCGATCTGATCCGCGCGACGCCGACGACGATGATGCTGGATTTCGCCGCGGTGCGTTTGAATCCCGAGAAGGCCGCGGGCAAGCATTTGGTGCTCAACATCGTGCTTAGCGACTTCAACGAGAGGCACTTGATCACGATCGAGAACGGCGTCCTGATCCACGAAGCCGGCATCAGCGACGACAAAGCGGATGCGACAGTGACGATGAAGCGCGAGGACATGCTGCAGACGCTGCTCGCGGGTGTTCCGGTCGGGCTGAAGACGACGACGGGGGCCATCAAAGTCGATGGCAACAGCGGCGCCTACGGCGAGTTGGTCGGGATGATCGATCCCATTGCCTCGAACTTCAATATCGTGACACCGTGAGAGGGCACGCCGTTTCATGGTGACGGTCGAGGCGTTCCGAAAGCTGGCGCTGGCGCTGCCCGACACGGTCGAGGCGCCGCATTTCGAGAGCGCGTCGTTCCGGATCAGGGGCAAGATCTTCGCGACGCTGTTGGAGAGCCCGGGACGCGCGACCGTGAAATTGATACCCGAACAGCAGGAGATGCTGACCTCGGCCGAGCCAAAGATCTTTCAGCGCATACCGAACACCTGGGGCGACAAGGGCTGGACGTGGATATACCTCAAAGCCGCCGATCAAAAGACCGCGGAGAGCGCGCTGAAGACCGCGCACGCGAACGTGAGCGCCAAGCCGCGGTCACGCGCGCGCAAGGTCGGAGGCAGGCGTCGTGCCTAAATCGCCGATCCTTCAATGTCGTGACGCCGTGAGCGCGAAGGCGGTTTCATGGTGACTGTCGACGCGTTCCGAAAGCTGGCGCTGTCGCTGCCCGAAGTGGTCGAGGCGCCGCATTTCGACCTCGCGTCCTTCCGAGCGAAGGGCAAGATTTTCGCGACGCTGTCGGAGAAAGAAGAGCGCGCCATGGTGAAGCTTATCCCGGCGCAGCAAGAGATGATGGTTGCCGCGGAACCGAAACTCTTCCAGCGCATTCCCAACGCCTGGGGCGACAAGGGCGCGACGTGGATGCATCTGAAGAACGCGGATCGGGGCGCGGTGGCGAGCGCGCTGCAAACGGCGTGGAACAACGTTGCCGCCAAGGCGCCGCGGCCGAAGACAGCAAAGGGCAAAGGCCGTGCATAGGCCCTTGATCCTGGCCACCGGGTTCGACGTGTTTCCGGGCGCGCCGGAGAACCCGACGGCGTGGGCGATGGCGGAGCTCGAGCGCAGCGGATGGCAGCCCGACGGCGCGCGCCTGGTCACGCGCACGTTGCCGGTGCGCTTCGACATGTGGGAGCGCGAGTTGCAGCCCCTGCTCGCTTCGACCAAGCCCGATGCGGTCGTTTCGTTCGGATTGAGCGCCAAAGCGATGGGCATCACGCTTGAATCCACGGCGCGCAATGTGGTTGCGACCAATCGGCCGGATTTCACAGGCGCACGTTCCGCTTCGAATTGCATCAGCGACGGCGGGCCGGCGGTGCTGCCGACGCGCTTGCCTCTGCCCGAGATATCGCTCGCGCTGTGCGGTCTGGCCGTTCGCACGGCGCGCTCGGACGACGCGGGCGACTACATGTGCAATCTCTTGTTCTATCGCCTGATGGAATACGCCGACGCGGGTGGCCCGCGCGTTGCGGGCTTCATCCATGTGCCTTATCTGGACGCGCAAGGCGCGCGGCTGAGAGATGCGGGACTTTCGATCGAAGGCGTCACGCTGAGCGAGGACGAGTTTATGCGAGGCGTGAGGCGCATTATTTCGGCGTCGGCCGACGCACTTGTCCGCGGCGGGCCGAGGCAATAGAAAATTTCAAGGGGAGCTCAAACGCATGATGGTCGGGATGGTCGGAAGACTGGGTTTGGGATTTGTCGGCACGTTGGCCTTCGGCCTTGCGACGGCCGCGGTTGCGGCGCCTCAGGTCACGGTGCCCAACACGGTTCAGCTGCCGACCTTCGACACTTTGTTTCCGGCCTGTGCGGACCCCGCGGCCGATCACTTCCTGGAAGTCGACATTTCGAAGCGGCCGCCCGCGGGCGCGACGCGCGTTCAGAGCATCAGCGCCTGGGTGACCGAGGACGGCGTCTTCCATTGGCCGTTCGTGATGCGCCTTCGAAACATCGGCGATCAGCCGTTCATCGGCAAGCCAGGGCTGCAGTCGGCCGTCGTGACGGAAGAAGACCTTGCCGCGAAAACCAAGGCGAGCGTCGTCGGCTCGACGCCGTTCGACAGGATCGACGCGCATAGCGGCGTCGCGGTGCGCTTTGAATTCACCGCGCCCGCCGAAGCGGTTCAGAAGGCGCGCTTCCATCGCATCTACACGCTCTCGATCAAATACCAGGAGATGAGCGAGGCGATCGTCAACGGGCGCTACGGCGACTGCAACCTGCGCAACAACAGCTTCTTCGTCGAATTCGACGGCAGCCGGAAAGGTTGGATCTTCGGGAAGTGAAATTCACGGTTCGCGCAGGAAATTCACGGCTTCGATCTTGTTGCCGTCGAGGTCGAGGATGAAGGCGCCGAAATAGGTGGTGAGCGCGGCTTGGCGCGGGCCAGGCGGGCCGTCGTCGCGGGCGCCGTTGGCGAGCGCGCGGCGGTGGAATTCGGACACCGCTTCCTGGCTAGGCGCGCGGAAAGCGGCGTGGGCGCCCGGGGGGGGCCGCGCCCGGCCCCACGTATTTGGCACGTTGAGCCCCCACACGGGGTAGCGCGTGGCGCAAAACCC
>JBGOVA010000201.1:0-7853 GCA_041477875.1 Micropepsaceae bacterium
CCTGCGCAAAGCCAAGAAGCGCACCGTACTAGCTCTGTGGGACACCATCGGTCAGATCATCGACATCTTCACACCGCCCGAATGCGCAAACTATCTGCGAAATTCGGGCTACGCGTAACTCAGGTGTCAAAATGCTCTAGTGGCCAAAAACGGGGTTTTCCGGTCTCAACCGGCACCCCCATTGCACGAAAATTTACGACAAAACCCTAGGATTGGGGGCAGGGAACCCCCTAAGCCCCCAGGTAGCGATGCCGCAGACCACTAGGGATCAGTCGACCGGTATCGCTGCACCGATGCCCGAGACTCAGTTCGCGGTGCTTCATGCGCTGAGCCATGCCGTCGTAATCTTGGACGGCGCGGGCAAGATTGTCTTCGTCAACGCCGCCTGGCGGGCAGCCGCGCAGGACACACTGCTTGTCGGCCGCGAGAGCGAAGACTTCTTCGAAGCATTTGCTTCCGGCGCCGATGCGATCGATCGGCTCCCCTCGAAAAATGTACTCAACGCCGTTCGTGCGGTACTGAGCGGTGCAAGGGACGCCGCGTCGGCGCAGTACCGCCGGCGCGTCGGCGACAAGGCGTTCTGGTTCCACGTCGCGATAAGGCGCAGGGCCGATGCGCATGACGGCGCCTTCCTGGTGTTCGAAGATCGCACCGCGATACGCGAGCATTACACCGACGCCGTCGAAGCGAATCGAATCTTGCGCGACGTGCTCGACCATCTGCCGCGCCGTGCATTCTGGAAGAATATCGAAGGCCGCATCCTGGGCGGCAACACGACGTTCTTCGCCGACTTCGGTTCCGAAAACCTGATCGGCAAGTCGATCGACGACGTGCCGTGGCCGCCCGCCGTCGCCGAGTTCTTCCGCACCTCCGACATCCGCGTAGTGGAGACCGGCGAGAGCCAGCAGGGGCTGATTGAAATCCCTGCGACCCCCCAAGAGCCCGCGCGCTGGCTGGAATCCGCCAACGCGCCATTGAAGCGTGGCGACGGCACCGTGATCGGCATGATCGGGTCGTACGTCGACGTGACACAAGAGCATTTGCTGCGCCAGACGGTCGAAATCGCCAACAAACGGCTCGGCGATTTCGTGGCGACGGCGTCCGATTGGCTTTGGGAATGCGACGGCGACGGCATCCTGACCTACGTGTCGGAGCGCTTCTTCGAGAAATCCGGCTACGACAGCAGGCGCATCATCGGCATGCCGATGTCGATTTTTGCGCCGTCCGAGGTGCATCAAGCGCGCGACTCGGAGGAATTCAAGCGGTTTCAAGACGCGAAGGATTTTCGCGACGTCTTCTTCCAGTTGCCCTTCACGGACGGCTCGCTGATGTACCTGCGCGCCAGCGGCAAGGCTCAATACGACGCGACGGGCAAATTCACCGGCTACCTCGGAACGGCGAGCGACGTGACGGACGGCGTTCGCCAAGGCAACGCCGCGAAGCAGGCGCAAAAACTGCAGGCGGTGGGAACGCTCGCGTCCGGCATGGCGCACGAATTCAACAACATCCTGGCGATCATCCGCGGTTATGCCGATCTGACCAAGCGCGCGCTCGAACGCGGCGAGACGTCGACGGAGGACCTCAATCAAGTGATCGAAGCGGCGGCGCGCGGCTCGACCTTGACGAAGGGCTTGTTGGCGTTCGGACGCAAGACCGGCCCGGAGGACGTTTCGACATTCGATGTGGGCGATCTGGTCACCGAGCAACGCATGTTCTTGCGGCCGCTGACGGGACCGCAATTCGAACTCGTGGTCGAAAGGACGTCCGAGCCCGCGCTCATTCGTGCGCGCCGCGACGGCACCGCGCAGGCCCTCATGAACCTGGTTCTGAATGCGCGCGATGCCTCGCCCGATGGCGGCAAGATAGATTTGACCGTCGACATCGTCGCGGCGTCCGATGTCGTGTCGCGCTTCGGCCCGGCGCCCGGCGAAGGCCGGTTCGTGCGCGTGTGCGTATCAGACAGCGGCGCCGGCATGGACGACGCGATTCTGCGCCGCATTTTCGAGCCGTTCTTCACGACGAAGGAAGTCGGCAAGGGCACTGGCCTCGGCCTGCATTTCGTCTACCAATTGGTCGTCGATTGCGCAGGGTACCTGAACGTCGCGTCGGATGTGGGCAGGGGAACCGCCTTCTCGCTCTTTTTCCCCGAGGCACAGCCCGCTCAGGCAACAGTCCCCGCCGCAGGCGGCGCGTTCGAACGATACGCCGGACTCTCCGCTCTCGTCGTGGATGACGAGCCCGCCCTCGTGGCGATCTACAAGGCGATGCTCGAGAACCTCGGTTTTGCCGTCGTGTCGTCCTCCGATCCCGAGGCGGCGCTGGAGCTCGTGGACAGCAACATCGGCAATCTCGACTTGATTGTCAGCGACGTATTGATGCCCAAACTCGAAGGACCGCGCTTCGCGGAGTTGGCGGTCGCCCTCCATCCGGAGGCGCGGGTCCTGTTCGTCACCGGCCAGCCTGAGCGCGGCGCACAGGCTGGCTCCAACCTGCCCGCAGGCGCCTTCGTGTTGCGCAAACCGTTCACGCGCTACGAGCTTGCCGCCGAGATAGCGAACGTATTTCGACGCCCCGCTATGCAGCGAACTGCGTGACCGGCGTCCAGCGCTGCTTGCGCCGCGCCATGCGCTCGGGGACGCTTTCGCCGTCATAGACGGACGGCGCAACGGGCGTCGTGAACGCACCGCGATCGGCGAGGGCGTTGATGTTGACGACCGCATAGCGCCGCCCATCGACCTCGCACGTCGCCCCGACATAAACGCCGCAGCGGTTGCAGATAAGAAAGTCGGCCGTCTTCAACCCAAAGCGATAACGGACAAGCGCATCGCGCTCGGCCTCGATCCGCACGGAACCCTCGGGGTCGGAGACCGTCAGCCCGCCGTGCGCGCGGCAGAATGAACACTGGCAGGCGCGCACTTGAATTTCGGCCGCGGGTCGCATCGTTTCGAACGCGACCCGCAATGCGCCGCAGTGACAGCCGCCGCGATGCTCGCTCACGGCGGCGGCTCGACGCACATCTTGCCGCGAAAGATCAACGGCACGACCTTGCGTGGGCTGGTCACCGAGCACGCGCACGCGTCGCCGGTCTTACCGCTCGCCACCTGACATGAAAGCGCCGTCGTCAATCCGGGCATGCGGTAATAGCAGGTCTCGCAGGCCTGCGGCAGGCGCGTGAGCGCACCGTTTGGAAACTTGTTGATGGGTTTGTTTGGGACGTGGAGCGGCTGGGCCGGTGGCGGCGGTGGTGTCGGCGGAACGCGGCACGCAAGCCCGTCGATCGGCTGCCCGCCGCGTTCGCAGAAACATTCCTGTCCCTCGGTCATCGTGAACGCTTTGGTACAACCGCCTCCATCGACCGTCAGGCATTCGGTGCACGGCGGGGGAGGCGGATCAGGCTGCGCGAACGCCACGCCGACGCCAAGCGTAACAAGCCCAGCGACGACAATGAAGGCAAGGCCCAAGTCGGTCCGCATATCTCCTCCTACTCGGCGGCGTTTTTCTTCTCCTTCGCCGCCTGCTCGGCCTGGTGCTTGGCGATTGTCTGCATCGCCGCACCCATCGCCGCGCCGATATACTTTTCGGAATTTGTCGCCGCGTCGTTGAAGCTGTCGACGCGGTTGACGTTCGCCTTGTTGATCACCGGCGTCACGTACCGCTGCCACAGCTCGTAGGATTTCTTCGTGTTCTCGAACGTCGCCCAGTTTTGCGCCAGCTGCAGGAAGCAGCCGAACTCGCCCTGCTTGGCTTGCAGGCGGCGGATCTGGGCGATCGCATCGTCGGGCGTCCCGACGACGATGACGCCGTCCTTGATGCCCCGCTCGAGGGGATCCGCGTTCCTGTCTTCGGCCGTGTTCGTCGGACTGATCTTCGAGAAATAGTCCGCCCATTTGTGGAAGCCGTAGCGCAGGTTCTCCATCGCCTGCTGCTTGGTCTCCGCGATATGGACCGGGCCGACAAGGCGAAGACGCTCCGGGTCCATCTTGCGCCCGTTTTCGATCGCGGTGTCGTTCGCGACTTTCCAGTTGATGCCGAGCGCGTCGTAACCGCCCATCTGCGTCGCCGCAACGCACAGCATGCCGAAACCGTGCCGGCCGGCAAGCTTGCCGCCCGACGGCGTCACGCTCGAAGCGACGCAGATCTCCGGATGCGGCCACGAATAGGGGCGCACCTGGCAGATCGCGTTCGACAGCGTGAACCAATCGCTCTTATTGGTGACGCGTTCGCCCGCGAAGAGTTTCAGGATCACCTCGATCGCCTCGACCATGCGGTCGCGCTGCGTCGAGGGATCGATCCCGAGCTGGAACGCATCCGACGGCAGCAACCCGGGTCCCACGCCGAACATCACCCGCCCGCGTGTCTGATGATCGAGCTGGATGATGCGGTTCGCGACGGTCAGCGGGTTGTGATAGGGCAGCGACACGACGCCGGTGCCGAGCCTGATGCGCTTCGTGCGTTCGGCCGCGGCCGCGATGAACAGCTCCGGCGACGGGATGATCTCGTAACCCGCCGAATGATGCTCCCCGACCCATGCTTCGTCATAGCCCAGCCGGTCGAGATGCTCGATCAACTCCAGGTCGCGATGGATGCACAGCGTCGGGTCTTCATCGACCGGATGAAAGGGGGCCAGGAAGATTCCGTTACGGAGCTTGATGGTCATGCGGCGTTCCTCGAATGCTGATGTGAATGACGATGGCTGGAACCCTTGCACATTGTCGGGCTATTGTCATCGCCATCAGCCATTCAACAAAAGCCGAGGAAACACAATGCGCGCCGCCGTCTTCAAGGAAATGGGCAAGCTTCTGACGATCGAAACCGTCGCCAATCCGCAATGCGGTCCGACCGACCTGATCTTGAAGGTAAAGAATTGCGGCGTGTGCGGTTCCGACTTGCACATGACCGAGGCCACCTCGATCCAACCGCTTCCGACGGGCAGCGTCATGGGTCACGAATTCGCCGGCGAAATCGTCGAAGTCGGCTCCGCCGTCAAAGGCAAATGGAAAGTCGGCGAGCGCGTCGCCGGTTTCCCTTACATCTATTGCGGCGAGTGCGCGGGCTGCCGCAGCGCCGGCTCGGGCTTCGGCGTCTGTGAGAAGGGCGTGGGCGTCGGCCTCGGTCAAAGCCACGGCGCCTATGCCGAGTTCGTGCGCATCGGCTCGACGGGCGCACATCGTTTGCCCAGCATCGTGAACTTCCACGAGGGCGCGATGATCGAGCCGCTCTCGGTCGGCCTACACGCCGTCGACAAAGCGAACATGGAACGCGGCGCGACGGTACTCGTGATTGGCGCCTGTCCTGTCGGTCTCTCAGTGATGTTGTGGGCGAAGTTCTTGGGCGCGCGCCATGTCATCGTCAGCGACAAGGCGGAGCTGCGTGCAAAAATGGCGTCGCGCTTCGGCGCGACCGATGCCGTCGATCCGTCGAAGGCGTTGATGCCGCAAGTCGAGGCGATCGCCGGCAAAGCACCCGACATCATCTTCGAATGCGTTGGCGCGCCGGGCCTCATCAACGAGACGATGATGATGGCGCCGCGCAATTGCAAGATCGTGGTGGCAGGTGTCTGCCAGCAGATGGATACGATCCTGCCGCTCGTCGGCGTCGTGAAGGAACTCACGCTGCAATTCGTGCTCGGCTACCGCCCGGCCGACTTCGACTATGTGATCGACATGATTGCCAAGGACCGCGTCGACGTCGAGCACATGATCACCGATGTTGTGACGCTCGATCAGCTCCCCGCCGCCTTCGAAGCGCTGCGCAAGCCGGTGCATCAGTGTAAGGTGATGCTGGAGAATTGAGGCCCGTCACTCGTCCTCGGATGGGCGGTAAGGCCAGCTGCGCAGCGCACGGATAGAAGTAGGGACATTTGCGAACGCTTTGCGCAACGCGTCGCGATTGACCGCATGCAAGTAGAGAGGCCCGCCAATGAGGCCCACAGCGATTGCCGCCAGCAGTGCCCGCAGGTGTGGCTGGGTCCAGACCAGGTCTGGATCGTTCAGGTAGGGCATCGCCTGCGCCAACGTTGGGCCGTACACTACCAACCAATACGCGAGCGAAGCGGCGAGCGCACCCATTGTCACCCAGCCGAGATTGTCTTCGACGTTGACCCGGCGCACCCACGCGATCGCAATGGAGCCCACGAAGAACACGGCGCCAAGGCTGTCGACGATGCTCACGGCCGCACCCTGCATCCACCAAAGCACGATGATGGGTACCGACTCCGTGAGGGCGTCGGTGTAGGGTGTGGAAATCATCGCGATCATCCGCCACACGATGTACGCAAGCGCGAGTGCCAGTCCGACACCGGCAAACACAACAAAGCGCGCGCTGTCCTTCGGGTCAGGCGGTTCGCGCCGCCACCCGATATAGAGCCGCGCGGCAACACCAACGACCGCCAGCAGCGCCGTGTTGCTCAGGATCAGCGACACGAGGACCCGCTGCCTGATTACTTGGGCTGCTGCGCTGGACGAATAGATTTCCGTGGCAAGCAGTTCAAACCCAAGAACGACGGCATTGAGAGCGACAAGCAGGCCGACGATAGCGAGCGCGGTTGCTGTGAACGAGAAAGGCCGCAAGCGAGGCGCATTGCGTTGAAGAAAGAGCGCGCCACCAAGTGCGACGAACACGTTCCCAAACGCAGCCACGATCAAATGGACGACCAGCTGAACCTGATCGATGGCGATCTGAACGATCGAGTCGTTCAACAAGGTCTCACTCGAGAGGGCGTCGGCAATGTTCCACGCAAAGAGCGGGCTCGCCGCCGCGGCGGACAATGTAAGCGCCCGCAGGTCGACCGCGGTAGGTTGTGCCTTGCCTAATTGCATCGCTGCCCCGTGCGCGCCCCGCCAGATATCGCGCACGCATTCTATCACGGATCCACCTGGGGCGGCGCAATGGCGCGCGGCGCCCGCGAATCTGACTCCCGTCTCTGCTTAAGCGGGCACCACCCAAAATCCCGCACGCGGAAAATGCACGGCGACCTCGCCGATATGCGGGTCGTGACGCTTGATCGCAATTTCCTGCGCGTTCGAGAACACGATCTCCCCGACGACGGGATCGCGCCCGTAGTCGTCGGGCATGACGCTCACGCGATCACCCGGCTTGCGTCCATTCGGATCGTGCGGGTCGGCGATGGGCTTGGCCTCCGACGTCGCCTCCTTCGCGATCCGCAGCGCCTCTTTCGCATCCATCGGCACCGGCGTGCCGTGGCCCAGCGCCTTCACCCGCTCGTACCACGCCTCGACGCGCGGATACTCCTTGAGCAGCGCGTCCGCCATCTGGGGCAGGGCTCCCTTCAGGAACCAGAGGTTCATGTAGCAATGCGCATCGCTCACGGTCGGCTTGCCGCCGCCGGTCGACGGCGAGATGAACGAGCGCCCGTCCTTGAGCTGCGCGTCCAGGAACCCGGCATGCGCGCGGAACTGATCCCTCATGATCGGCGCCGCCGCCTTCATCTGTTGCAGATTGAACGGGCGATCCGGCGCCATCTTCTCGCGGTCTTTGATGAACGCCTCCGCCACCGTCGCGCCGAGCTCGCCGAAGATCAACGGCACCGTCGCTAGAAAAAACGGTTTGTCGGTCCAAAAGCCGAGCGCGAAGCTGAGGCCCGCATTGGGCATGACCGGCGGATCGGGAAAGCGCCGCTCGATCTCGCGCAGGATGATCTGCGTGTCGCAGAAAATGTCGGCGCCGATCTGCATCACCGGCGTCTTGCGATAGCCGCCGGTCAGCGGGATCAGATCGGGCTTAGGCATCATGTTCGGAATCTCGACCGAGCGCCACTTCATGCCCTTCATGCCGAACACAACGCGCACTTTTTCCGAAAACGGCGACGTCCAGTAGTGATGGAAAATGATCTC
>JBGOVA010000223.1:0-6511 GCA_041477875.1 Micropepsaceae bacterium
ATTGCGTCGTCTCGCTCACGGCGCTGCGCGACGACTGCCTGACGCAGCTCAGCCGGAACTCGTCCACCACGCCGGTGAATTCCGCGAACTTGAACTTGCGGCGCGACAGCGGGTGCTCCCACACCCCGCCCTCGCCCCCGGCGGCGTTCGCCGTCAGGATCGCCTCGACGTTGAGCGCCTTCGTGTTCGACAGCCGCGTCATCGCATCGTCCACGGTCGCCATCGTTCGCTTTCGATCCGCGCCGGTCGGATCGAACTTGTCGCTCGCGGGCAGCCGCGGCGCGCACGCCGCATAGAGAAAGTCGTCATTCGCGACTTCGAGTCTCAAACGCATGCGCTGGCCGCCGGCGGCACTCGTTCAGCGCAGCAAAGGCATCGTCAAGCCGGCTGTCGATGATTGATTGGTCGGAGCGGCGGGATTTGAACCCGCGACCCCCAGTCCCCCAGACTGATGCGCTACCAGGCTGCGCTACGCTCCGACACTTGGTGAAGTACCCGCGTGCAAATTGGGGGGCGGGTCCCGATGGGGGCGGCACTATAGGCGGCGCGTGGTGTGCGATGCAAACGTGTTTCCCGGGAGCGCGGGCGTCCCGCCCGCACTTCTTCTCAAAAGAGCGGGCGGGACGCCCGCGCTCCCAGGGATTACTCCGCGGCGGCGGCTTTGGTTTTGGGGCGGCGCTTCAAGAGGTCGCGCAGGCTTAAGAGGTCGTCGAGGACGCCTTCGAGGCGTTCGCGTTGTTCGGCGAGGATTTTTTCGCTGGGCTCGTCGGCCGTCATGTTGACGTGTTCGACGGACGGCATCGTCGCGCGGCCGAACAAGGGTTCGGGCATCGGCGCGACGTCTTCGGGGCCGATGTCGCGTTTGGCGTTGGCGGCCTTCACGCCCGAGCGGCCGACTTCGGCGACGTGCTTGGCGCCGTGCTCGCGCAGGACTTTCTGCACGCCTTTGATCGTGAAGCCTTCGTTGTAGAGAAGCCCGCGCACGCCCTTCAGAAGATCGATGTCTTCGGGGCGGTAGTAGCGTCTACCGCCGGCGCGCTTCAACGGCTTGACCTGGGCGAATTTTGCTTCCCAGAAACGCAGCACGTGTTGCGGCACGTCGAGCGTTTCGGAAACTTCGGAGATCGTGCGAAAGGCGTCGGGCGCTTTTTCTATTCTGTTTGCTTCGCTCATTTCGTTCCACCCGTGGCCGCGCCGCCATTCGGTCCGGCATGGCCTTCGTTGATCATCGCTTTCAACACGTGGCTCGCGCGGAACACGAGCACACGGCGCGGATTGATCGGCACTTCTTCACCCGTCTTCGGGTTGCGGCCGATTCGTCCGCCCTTCGAGCGTACGGCAAATGTGCCGAACGACGACAGCTTCACTGTTTCGCCACGTACGAGGCGCACCGACACTTCTTCAAGCACGCGGTCGACCAACTCCGCCGACTCGTTGCGCGACAAGCCAACTTGGGCATAGACCGCCTCGGCCAAGTGCTGCCGGGTCAAGGTCTCGCTCATTCAGCTCCCCCCGTTCGGGTCCGTCGATGCCGCTAGAGGCGACTCAACATGCAAACGGTAGGTCCAGGGCGAAATGCCGTCAATATCAGAGGGATAGTCGCCGACGTTTCTACCAGCGGATTAGGGCCGAGCCCCAAGTGAAGCCGCCGCCCATCGCTTCGAGCAGGACGAGATTATCGCGTTTGATGCGACCATCGTTAACGGCTACAGCCAGAGCGAGCGGAACCGAGGCCGCCGATGTGTTCGCGTGGTTGGCAACCGTCGAAACCACACGCGACGGGTGCACGCCGACCTTCCGCGCGGTTGCATCGAGGATGCGTTGGTTCGCTTGGTGCGGGACGAACCAGTCGATGTCCGATGCGGTTAACGACGTCGCACGCAGCGCAGCATCGATCGCTTCCGACATATTCGTCACGCCGTGGCGGAAAACTTCGCGGCCTTCCATGCGCAGGAAACCGGTGGTCATCGTCTTCGACGGGCCGCCGTCGACATAGAGCAGGTCGTGATGGCGCCCGTCGGCGAAGAGATGGGTGGAGAGAACGCCGCGATCCTTCGGCGTGCCCTGCCCCTGGCCCGCCGTGAGTATCAGAGCGCCCGCGCCGTCGCCGAACAGCACGGCCGTCGTGCGGTCGTTCCAGTCGAGGATGCGCGAGAATGTTTCGGCGCCGACGACGAGGCAATTCTTCGCCTGTCCCACCTTGATGAAATTGTCGGCGACGGCAAGCGCGTAGATGAAGCCGGAGCATACAGCCTGAATGTCGAACGCCGCGCCGCGGGTGATGCCGAGGCGCGCTTGCACCGTCGTCGCGGTCGCCGGGAAGGTTTCGTCCGGGGTCGCGGTGGCAAGCACGATCATGTCGATCGCGCTTGCCGGCATGCCGGCCGCGCGGAGCGCTTCCAGCGACGCGGCAAGCGCGAGGTCGGAGGTGCATTCGCCGTCGGCGGCGATGCGGCGCTCGCGAATGCCGGTGCGTTCGCGGATCCATTCGTCGCTGGTGTCGAGCTTGGCCGCCAATTCGGCGTTGGCGACGATGCGCGAGGGCAGATACGCGCCAACGCCGGCGACTTGGGAGCGCACGATACTCATCAAACGATACTCATCAGGAGGCCGCCGCCGGAACGACTTCGTCGGCCGCGCCGGCCTTCGGACCGCCCAACGCCGTGAAGGACGCCGGCAGGTGGCTCATCGCGTCGGCGATGCGCGCGGGGAAATCGCATTGCGCCATCTCGACGGCAAGGTCGATCGCGGTCGCAAAACCGGTGGCGTCGGTGCCGCCGTGGCTTTTGACGACGGTGCCGTTCAGCCCCAAGAACACGCCGCCGTTGACGGCGCGCGGATCCATTTTCTGACGCAGCACGCCGAAGCCCGGCCGCGCGAACGCATAACCTATGCGCGAGAACAGCGAGCGCGCCATGGCCGAGCGGATGTAATGCCCGATCAGCCTTGCAGTTCCCTCCGCGGTCTTAAGCGCGACGTTGCCGGTGAAGCCCGACGTGACAACGACATCGACCGTTCCGGCACTGATGTCGTCGCCTTCGACGAAGCCGTGAAAGCGCAGAGGTACGCCCGGTGCGCGAAGGGCGGCCGCGGCCGCTTTGACCGCATCGTTGCCCTTCATCTCTTCGGCGCCGATGTTGAGCAGACCGACGCTGGGGCGATCAAGGCCCAACACCACGCGCGCATAGGCGTCACCCAGGATGGCGAAGTCGACGAGCTGACGGGCATCGCTGTCGACGTTCGCGCCGACGTCAAGCACGATCGTCTGCCCACGGATCGTCGGCCAAATCGCCGCGATGGCGGGCCGCGAAAGACCCGGCACCGTGCGCAGCTGGAACATGGACATCGCCATCAAGGCGCCGGTGTTGCCGGCGCTGACGGCGACGTGCGCATCCCTGCTGCGCACCGCGTCGATCGAGCGCCACATGGAGGTGTTGCGGCCGCGGCGGAGCGCCTGGGACGGCTTGTCGTCCATGCCGACCGTGTCATCGCAATGGACGACTTGGGCGACGTTCTTGACCGCCGGCTTGCCGAGCAGGATGGGCTGAAGGCTGGCGTGGTCGCCGTGCAGGAGGAACTTGACCTTGGGATGGCGCACATGGGCGATGGCGACGCCGTCGATGATCGCCTGAGGGGCGTTGTCGCCGCCCATTGCATCGATGGAAACGACGAGCTCGCGGGGTGCGCGCGCATTATCCATGAGGCGTTGGCCGTGGCTGCATTTGGCAAATATGCGCCGGGCGCGGCACCGGCGCTAGGTCGCCTTCTTTTCGACTTCGCGCTCGTCGTAATAACCACACTTGGCGCAAACGTGGTGCGGACGCTTCAGCTCGCCGCAATTTCCGCACTCGGCATAGTCCGGCCGCGACAAAGCGTGGTGCGAGCGGCGCATGTTGCGCCGGGACGGGCTTACTTTTCTCTTGGGGACCGCCATGGGCCGCCTCTCCTATCGTGACTGCCAAAGGCGCAAAAAGGGGCGCGAAACCACGCGCCGCCGCCATCCGACCCTGGCCGAAAATAAGGCGCGGATGAAATAGGAAAGCGCCCCTAAGTTCAACCCCTGGGTTTGTCGCAGTTTTGCGAGACAAAACGGAGGCCAGGACCCAGCTTGCCGAGGGCCTCGGTCTGACGTCTGATCGCCGGAACAACGGAGGGTGAAGACCATGCGCGCGGTCCTGCTTGTTGCGATGTTGATTCTGGCGAGCTGCGCCCCTCCTCAGACACCTAGCGTGCCTACGTCCGGCGGCACCACGGCCAGCAATACAAGCTCCAAAGACGACCCGCAGGCGTGCGTCGCGCGGGGCGGCACCATGCAGCGGATCTGTCTCATGGGCAAACTCGCCTGTGTGGAAACCTACAAAGACGCGGGCAAGACGTGCACCGACAAGAAGGACTGCAGCGGACAGTGCCGTTACTCAGGCAAAGCTGCGCCGGGTAGCGATGTGGTCGGCTACTGTCAGAGAACCACCGATCCTTGCGGCTGTTTCGGGACCGTGGCCGACGGCAAGCTTGAAGGGACGCTTTGCGTCGACTGAGCGGCGTCAGACCTTCTTCTCGGGCTTTGGTTTCAGTTTTGCCAGAGCGGCAAATGGATTTTCGCGTGCGGTCGGCGGGCTTGCCTCTTGCGCTGTTTCAAACGCGACGCCAGGCTTGCGCGGATAGGGGTCCAGATTGAGCGCGAGTTCCTCGACCAAGATTTCGCCGAGGTCGATATCGCGGCCGAGCGGTTCCGGCGGATCGTCGCCCTCAGGGTCTACGAACACGTCGGTGCCTTGTTCTTCAACGTCAGGCAGGAAGCGGCGTTCGAATTCGCCCTCGACATGGGCATCGACGGGATCAAGCGTGACGACGCAGCTTTGCGTCACGTCGGCCTTCAGCTTGCCGCTCACGCGAATTTCCTTGCCCCGCCAGCGCGCGAAGTTCACCTCACCCTTCAATGCACGGATTCCGACGAGCCCGAGGTAGCTCGCAATCTTCGGCAATTCGGCAGGCGATGCCGTGACGGTTTGAGCGAGACCGCCTTCGCCGACCTTGGCGACGGAAACGTTGCGGCGAAATCCATGAGGTGCAGCCGGTTCGGGCGCCGACCGCTTCGTCATGGCGCGGGCCAGGCGAACGTGCCGGCGACGATGTCCGTGTCGTTCGCCGCCTTCAGCGCTTCGGACGCCGCACGGACGTAGGTCGCCAGCGCGTCGAGTTTGGTCGTCGTGACCTCCGCGCCGCGGTAGACGTTGCGGTGAAGCGCGGCGCGCAGCGAGGCGACGTCCCCTTCCTTCAGCGCGACGTCGTAGGCGGTCGCGCGGCCATAGAACGCCTGGATCATGTTCCGCATTTTCTTCGGCACGGACATGTCTCCGTTGCCGAGTTCGCGCAGGCTTTGTTCCATGTTGGCGAACATCTGGTCGAAGGCGGCTTGGGCGAGCGGCTTGCCATCGGTGCGGACCGATTTCAGGCGCGGCAGATAGAGCCCCGCGTGCAGGACAATCAGATCGAAGCGCCCGTCGATTGTGTCAGGGACCTCAAGCGACTCGTAAAACTGGGGGCGGCGCGCCTGATCCACCAAGGCATTGTAAATCCACGCCCCTTGCCGCGACCTGTCGCGGCCGCGAAAGAAGAACGAGAGGAGTGTCCGCACGGGGCCCTGGCTTTCCGGAGGCTTCGAGGCTTTCCCTTGAAATTATGCAGGCGTAGCGGTACGTCAACAACCGGCTGAACCCCTGATTTCCGCGTTGGGAGAAATCCAATGGCATCGCGTCGGCTGATTGCCGCATCTGTTCTCGTTATGGCCGGGCTTGCGGCCTGTGCCCCTATTCGCGACGTGCGCGGATATGTGCCGGACGAGGAGAAGGTCGCCTCCGTCAGGGTCGGCGGCGACACGCGCGACTCGGTCCAGGAGAAGCTCGGCACACCGTCGAGCACCGCGGCTTTCGGCGATCCGACCTGGTACTACATCTCGACCGAGCAGGAGCGCTATGCGTTCTTCCAGCCGGAAGTGACGAAGCGCCAGATCCTGGCGATCGAATTCAACGACGACGGCAAAGTCGGCGATATCCGGACCTACGGCATCGAGGACGGGCAAGTGATCGCGCTCGTCGATCGCGAGACACCGAGCCGCGGCAAAGAAATGTCGTTCCTGCAGCAAGTGTTCGGCAACATGGGCGCCATGCCGCCGACCGCGCCGGGCTCCAACAACGGGCCCACGCGGCCGGGCGGCGACGGCCGGTAAGCGATTCGCTTCGCTCGATCAAAAAAGGCCCCGGAAATTTCCGGGGCCTTTTTTCTTTCGCGTCGATGTCGAATTCTTACATGTGCGCGAGCGCGGCGAGCAGCAGCAGGGCCACGATGTTCGTGATCTTGATCATCGGGTTCACCGCGGGGCCCGCGGTGTCCTTGTACGGGTCGCCGACGGTGTCGCCCGTCACAGCGGCCTGGTGCGCGGGCGAGCCTTTGCCGCCGTGGTAGCCCTCCTCAATGTATTTCTTGGCGTTGTCCCAGGCCCCACCGCTGCTGG